>CANQCS010000027.1 GCA_947589745.1 uncultured Oscillospiraceae bacterium | reverse complement strand
ATCCGGTTGTCTGTATGGATGAAAAGCCGGTACAGTTTTTCGCTGACTTCCGCCCAGGGTTTCGCTCCAAGAAGAATGGCGTTGTGTACGAAGATTACCAGTATATCCGAAATGGCACAGCATCAATCTTTCTCTTCACCGAGCCCTTAGCGGGATGGAGACATGCGGATGCGCAGGAACGCAGAACACAGCAGGATTGGGCCAGACAGATCGAATGGCTGCTGACTGTGCAATATCCAACGGCGAAAAAGGTCGTTCTGGTGATGGATAACCTCAACACCCATAACATCGCTTCTCTATATGCCACATTTCCTCCGCAGCGCGCAAGGCAGCTTGCTGAACGTCTGGAGATCCATTACACACCGAAGCATGGAAGCTGGCTCGACATTGCGGAAATTGAGCTTTCTGCTCTTGGGCGTCAGTGCATAGCAAAAAACAGGATTCCAGACCTGCCCACACTTCGCAGTTTGCTTGCTCCGTGGGCTTCTTCAAGAAACTCAGTACAAAAGAGCGTAGACTGGCATTTCACAACCAACGACGCCAGGTCCAAGTTGAAGCATCTCTACCCTGTTGTGAAGTTTTAGTTTTTACAGAACACTAGTGTATAAACGGGAGAGCAAGGTGTATGAATCTACGATTTGTGTGAGTTTAGAACGGGATATGAGCTGCAAAGCTACAACTATTTTTAGCAACATTTTGCGGCCCCGTTTACGGGCCATAATTTGCATTAAACGTTGCTTTGACGCTCAAATACCAACGAGGGTGGAAAAATCAGGGTTGATTAACGAGTAAACAAACTGTAAACAAAACACCCCTATGTTGGACAAATAGGTCCATGCAAAGGCCCAGAATTGACCATTGAACCATGTGCATGGCATTTATGTGAATCAATCTATGGGTTACAGTGTGAATTTACCCTCTGATTTTTGAGTATTTGTTCATACATTGTTAACTCGTTAATTGACCCTGGTGGAAAAATGCCTGAGCATTGCAATTTCCCCGAGAACATTGTATAATTAAAGAAATCTCTGTACGTCGGAGCCCGGGGAGGGAAGCGTATGTTGCAATCGGAACTTTTGGAGACGATATCCGAGGCGAAATATCTTTCGGCAGACAACTATATGGTCTACCGGACCATCATGCGGCTGTTTTATCTGGAGCATCAGAAGATGCACTACCAGCTGGATCGGGATGCTATTCTGTCCATGCTCCAGAAGCAGACGCCCTTTGCCCACTATGCCCCGGACCAACTGACACTTGACCTTCAGCAGTTGGTCAAGTGGAGAAATCTGACACCGATCCAAGATCCCCGCAAACCCCGGACCATTGCCGAGTTCAAAAACCGGCAGTTCCAATACATGATGACTCAGTCTGCCATTGAAGTCGAGCGTATGACCATTACGTTGGAGAACCTATCTACCCGAATGACCGGATTGTCCGCCAGCCCGTTCCGGCGCATCCGGCAGGATCTGTTCCAGGCAGAACACCTGGACGAAATGCCCCTCCGGGAGATCAACGCCTGGTGGCAGGACCTCCAGGAGGACTTCCAGCGGCTGAGCCAGAACCACCAGGACTATCTCCGGGAATTCTACGGCCCCGGGGTGGAAATGCAGATGAAGCCGGTGGAGTTCGTTGCCTATAAGCAGCACCTGGTTCGCTATCTGGAGGAGTTTATCCGGGATCTTCAGCACAGCGCCGCGCAGATCAGCGCCCAACTGGAGAAGTTTTCCCCCGCGTGGGTGGACCGGATGCTGGATCTGGTCCAGCGCAGCGAAGCGGAGATCCCCCGCCCCCAGTCGGCCCAGACCGCCGGTTGGAAGGAGGAATTCCAAACCCGCTGCAGGGGCGTCTGGCAATCACTGACGGATTGGTTCACCGGCAGCAGCGCGGCCGCCCGGCAGGTGCTGGACGTCACCAACGAGGTCATCCGCAGAACGGTACAGAACGCCGCCCTGCTGGTCCAGATGGAGAACATTGGGGTAAGCAATAAGGCGGAACTGCGGCATCTGCTCACCCTGTTTGCCGGCTGCCAAACCGTGGAGGAGTCCCACAGGCTCTCTGCGCTGGTGTTCGGCGCCCAACAAGCCCGGCACTTCTCCTTCAGCGCCGTCCGAGAGTCGGAGCGCATCGACCAGAGCACCTATGAGGAACCGCCCATGGAATTTGCGCTCCAGCCCAGAACGCGCTCCTACAAGCCCAGGCTGGACCGCAGCGGCTTTGCGGACAGGAGCGCAGAAAAAGCGGAACAGCGCCGGAAGATCCTGGAGACGGAGCGCGCCCTCCAGCGGGAGGTCATGGACTGTATCCGGGACGGCAGGCTGGATCTGGGCCGGCTGGACCACCCTGTTTCCCCCGCTGTGCGATCAGTACTCCTGACCTGGGTGGGCATGGCAAATCTGAGCCCAGACCGGCGCGGCCAGACCCAGTATGGGCAACGCTATACGCTGAAGATCAGAGATAAGCAGACCTGCCGGCTGCTCTGTACAGACGGTACCCTGACCATGCCTGACTGTGTGCTTGTTTTTGAGGAGGACGGACATGTATGAATTCCGCGCCCTGTTGGATCGCTTCTGGGTCACCCGGTCCGGCGACAGGGAGCTCTATCTGACCCTGAAGCGGCTCCAGCCGGAGTACCGCAGGCTCGTCAACGAGCAACTGGGCTGGAATCTGATCGTCAACGAGTCGGTGATCAAGCTGGAAAAGGTCCCGCCACGGGCCATGCCCTGGATGGGGATCCAGGAGTTCCAAGAGCCGCTGGACTACTGCCTGCTGTGTGCCCTGCTGTTGTTTCTGGCGGATCTGGACGACGGTGCGCCCTTTCTGCTCTCCTCCCTGACCCAGGCCGTGGAGACCTATCTGTCAGAGGTGCAGCCGGTGGACTGGACCCGGTTCCCACACCGGAAATCCCTGGTTCGAGTCCTTCAGTACGCCCAGACGGTGGGACTTGTACTGGTATGCGACGGAGACAGCGCCGGTTTCGGCAACGACCGGGAGCAGGAGGTGCTCTATGAGAACACCGGCCTTTCCCGGCATTTTCCGGTGCACTTCGGGAGGGACATCATGCGGTGCCGGTCTATCGAGGACTTTGAGGCTTTCTCCTGGGAGGGAGAGGATGCGGACCGGGGCCCTCAGCGCAGCCGGCGGGTCTACCGTCAGCTTGCTCTGGCCCCCGGCCTCTACTGGTCGGACGATGATCGGAGCGACTATGAGTACATCAAAAACCAGCGCCGGACGCTTGGTGCAAACCTGGACAAGGGACTGAACGGCGAGCTCCACATCCACAAAAACGGGGCCTTTTTCCTCATGGAGGACGGCGACCGCTGTGGGCTGCTCTATCCCAGCGCCCGCGCCCTCTCCGACGTGGCGCTGCTGCTGTGTGCCCAACTGCGGGAGGAGATCCTTTCGGGTGTCTATGTCCGGCGGGAGGATGACACGGTGCTTTTGACCCGCAGGGAGTTCCGCAGGGAGATCGAACGATGCCGGACCAGGTGCGGAGACGGCTGGGGCGCTCAACTGCGCGCCCAGTCCACAGACCGGATCGTTGAGGAGCTTACGGCGTTTATGGCCGGATGGATGCTTTTGGAGGAGCGGGAGGAGGATATCCTGCTCTACCCCGCTGTGGGTAAGTTCATCGGGGCCTATCCGCCCTCTTGGCAAAATGAAGTGGGTGAGGTGAACGGGAATGAACCGCTGGAAGATGAATAAGCTGGGGTTCCTCAACTTCTGGCTTTACGATCAGGAGGAGTTTTCCCTGCACGACGGGCACATCCTGCTGCGGGGCAGCAATGCCGCCGGAAAATCCATCACCACCCAGAGCTTTATCCCTTTCCTTCTCGACGGGGACAAGAGCCCCCAGCGTCTGGACCCGTTCGGCTCCAGGGAGCGGAAGATGGAGTTCTACCTGCTGGGCGACAACGAGCGGGAGGAATCCACCGGCTATCTCTACCTGGAGTTCCGAAAGCCGGGCATGGAGGAATACCGCACCATCGGCGTGGGGATGCGGGCGCAAAAGGGGAAGGGGATCGATTTCTGGGGCTTCTGCCTGTGCGACGGCCGGAGGATCGGCCCCGGCGGGCTGCTGCTCTATGAGAAGATGGGCAGGCAGAATCTCCCCCTGAGCAAGCAGAAGCTGCGCGGGCTCATCGGGAGCCTCGACTGCTGGGCAGAGAGCCAGGTCAAGTACAAGGAAATGGTCAACCGCCATATCTTCGGCTATGAGGATATCCGGCAGTACGACCAACTGATCGAACTGCTGATCAAGGTGCGGGCGCCCAAGCTGTCGAAAGATTTCCGCCCTACCCGGGTCAAGGAGATTCTGAACCAGTCCCTCCAGGTGCTGACGGACGACGACCTGTCCGCCATGGTCAGCACGATGGAGCAGATGGACGCGCTGGAGGATACCATGCAGAGCTATCAGGCGGCCATTCAGGCCGCCCGGATGGTGCGAAATGAGTATAATCGGTATAACCAGTATATCTTAGGCAAAAAAGGAGACGCATACCTAAAGGCGCTGAACCGGACGCGGAGCCTGAACCTCCGGGTCCAGGACGCACAAGCCCAGTGTGCCTCTCTGCAACAGCAGCTGGACCTGCAAGAGGAGCGGCAGCGGCAGTCGGGGGAGCGTCTGGACCAGGCCAGGGCCCGGAGGGACGCCCTGGGGGAGGATACCCTGTCCGCCAAGCGGGAACAGCTGCGCCGGGAGCGGGAGAACTGTACCGCCCTGGCAGAGCGGCTGAAGCAGGGGGAGACCCAGCTCCAACGGCTGGAAGACGGGATCAACCAGCGGGAGGGCAAGCTGCGGGACCTGAAAACGGAGTGCGACAGTATCCGTAGCGAGGTGCGGCGGTCCCTGCGGGAGCTGGACGATCAGAATACGCTTCTTCTCCTGGAGCCAGAACACAGCCAGTATGTCCGCGCACTCCAGGCGGAGAGGCCGGATGCGGACCAGGGGCCGGTCCTTGCCGCGCTCCGGCAGCGGAGCAGACAGATCGGGGAAGTGCTGAACTGCCTGCGGCAGGTGGAAGCGGCAAAAAGCGTATACGACAGTGCCTGCCAGGCGCTGGACATGGCGGAGAGCGCCGTGCGGGAGCAGGAGATCCTCACCCGGAACGCGCAGACCCAGGAGCGGGAGGAGCGGGACAAGCTGCTGGAGGAGTTTACCCGCTGGAGAGACCGGAATGTTCAGCTGGGTATCCCGCAGGACACCTGGCTGGAGCTCCAGCGCGCCCTCACCGGCTACCGCTCCCCGGCGGACTGGAGCCTGATCCGAAATCAAATCGACGAGTGTACCAGGAAGCAGGAGTCCATGCTGCGGAGGGATCAGCTCAAGGCGGAGGAAGCTTTGAGCACACTGGCGGCAGATCAGCGGGAGCTGGAACGCCGGCTCAGGCAGATCAAAGACCAGCCGGAACCGGTCCCGCCCCGCCGGGACCAGATCCAGGCTACCCGTCTTCAACTCGCAATGCAGGGGATTCCCTGTGCACCGTTTTACGAGCTGATCGACTTCGCCCCCGGCCTGCCCCAGGCGTCCCGGGACCTGCTGGAGGCTCAGTTGCTGGACGCCGGCCTTCTGGACGCCCTGGTGGTGCCTGAGGAGCATCTGCCCGCAGTCCGGGAGCTGCTGGCCGAGTATCCGGACCGCTTCCTGCTCCCCGGGCCCGCCGCCGCCCAGCCTCTGGAGGATATCGTCCTTGATCACGCCGGCCGGTTTCCGAAGGAGGCGCAGGCGTGCCTGCGGGCCATCTCCCGCTCCGACCTCAATGCCGAAACCGCTCTGCTTCCGGACGGCCGGTTCCGCTGCGGGATGATCCGGGGCCGCAGCCATGCCGGGGGTCCCGCTGGTTTTGTCGGCGCCGCCGCCCGGGCCGCCAACCGGCAGCGGCAGATCGAGGAATTGGAGCAGCAGCTGGAGCAGCTCTCCGAAAAGGTGCGGAACGCCCGGGCCGAAGCTGAGCGCCTCGGCCGGTCGCTGTCCCAGCTGGAGGAGGAGCGCACCCGGATGCCCGCCGCGGAGGACCTGGACCAGGCCCTGGAAATGCTGGAGCAGACCGCCAGGGACCTCCGGCTTGCAAAAGAGGAGCGGGAACGCAGGCTGAACGATGAGCGGGCGGCAAAAAGAGAGCTGTCTGCCCGGGAGGAGACGTGCCGCACCCGCAGCGCCGGGCTGCCCTATGAGAGGGATATCCCGTCCTATGAGGAGGCGGGGGATGCGGCTGCTCTGTACCGGGAGACCCTGCAGGAGCTGGAGAGCAGCCGCCAGAGGCTCCTTTTCTCGGTTCGCTCTATGGAGGACCAGGAGGAGACCATCAGCGAACAGCGCGATCAGCTCACCGACCGCAGACGGGACAACGCGAAGACCCGTGAAGCGATGCTCACCGGTCAGGCGTCCGCCGACGCGCTGCAGGCCTTTCTGGACCGGCCGGAGAACCGTACCCGCGCCCGCCTTCTGGCAGAGCTGGAGGAGGAGATCTCCCGCCAGGACGGAGAAAACCGGGATGCGGAGAAGCAGTGTACGCGCCTTGAGGAGCAGCTCAAAAACTCCGACGATCAGCTCCGGGAGCGGAAGCAGCGCCACCTGGACGCCGTCCTGGAGGAGCAGGACCTGGAGCGCTACTTTTCAGAGGATCTGGAGCTGGGCTTCTCCGGCCTGGACAGCGCTCTGGGGCTTGAGGAACGCGCCCAGCAGGCGGCCAGTAAGATCCCGCCCAATGACCGGGAGCGCACGCCGGAGCACATGGGCGACGCCCTTCGGAGCAACCTTCAGCGGCTGAACAGCAGCCTGCTGAACTATCACCCGGAGATCCGCCTGCTGTTCGACGCGCCCGGCCAGCCCGCCCACCTCCGCCAGCGCCTGTGCGTTATCCTGAAAAAAGGGGGAAAGGAGCTGTCGCTCTACGATTTCATCCGGTCCCTGCAGGCCGACATCGAATCCACCGGGGCCATTTTGGAGGAGCGGGACCGGGAGCTGTTTGAGGATATCCTGACGGAGACCGTCAGCTACAAGCTGCGCGCCCGCATCGAGGAGAGCGGCCGGTGGACCCGGGACATGACGGCCCTGATGGCCACGCTGACCACCTCCATGGGCCTGACATTCAGTCTGGACTGGAAGGAGAAAAAGGCGGAGGGAGACGGGGAACTGGACACTGCCCATCTGGTCACGCTGCTGAACAAGGACCGGGCGCTGCTCACCCAA
Source organism: uncultured Oscillospiraceae bacterium (assembly GCA_947589745.1). Lineage (GTDB taxonomy): Bacteria > Bacillota > Clostridia > Oscillospirales > Oscillospiraceae > Pelethomonas. Next base: position 25,645 of record CANQCS010000027.1, on the reverse strand, counting down.
GAGGACAGCCAAAAGGTTTCCAGCCACTTCCGCAGCCGGGTCAAACGGGCTCGGGAGGAGGCCCATCTGCAGGGGGATTCCGTCAACTACGCGGATCTGATCCGTGGGGTTTTGGATTATCGAAACTGGTATGAGTTCCGTCTGTTCTACCGGCGGGGAGAAGACTCGAAACGGGAACTCTCGGACCGGGCGTTCAACCGGTTCAGCGGGGGCGAAAAAGCGATGGCCATGTATGTGCCGCTGTTCGCCGCTGTCTCTGCCCAGTATCTGAAGGGCGCGGCCTCCTGCCCACGGCTGCTGGCCCTGGACGAGGCCTTTGCCGGCGTGGACGACCAGAACATCAGCGCCATGTTCGAGCTGATGGGCGCCCTGGAGTTCGACTACATCATCAACTCTCAGGTCCTGTGGGGATGCTATGCCAGCGTAGCCGATCTGGACATCGCCGAGATGTACCACCCGGCCAACGCCCCGGTGGTGACCATTCTTCGCTACCACTGGAACGGGAAGCGAAAAACTTTGGAGGATGATAGCCCATGAGGGAACAGGCACAGGCCTGTGCGGCCTATTTTAAGAGCAATCCCGGTTTCCACCGCATCCTGACCGAACTGCTGAAAAAATACCGGAGCTATGGCCGTCCGGCCGGGACGGTCTGCCTGTCCGACGCATCCAGAGAGGAGTGCGCCGCTGCCCGGTCCGTTTTCGGCCGGCCCTTTTCCCCGCCGCTCCGGTTCAGATCCGCCGAATTTGAGGCGGCGCTCCAGCAGACCCGTTTTCAGGGGGTCTCATTGAAGGAAGTGCTGGAGCTGTACTTCGACGCCAGAATCCAGACCGGCCGGGAGGTGCGGGAAGACCGGGACAGCCGCTTCTCCGCAATGCTCTCCCATGTACGGGAGGCCGTACAGAGTGCGCCCTGCCGGGCGCTCCTGGGCGCGCTCACGCAGCCGGGCGGCAGAGGATATCTTCTGCTCCGCCGGGAGGCGGAAAGGGACGCCGTGCACACGGAGCGTTGTCTGCTCCAGGCCTGCCAAGGAATGGAATATCTGCAGCAGCGGGCCGGAGCGGCTCTCCGCCTGGCGGTGCTCAGCGCGCAGGCCACCTCTGATCCCCACGCCTTGGACAGTGGGATGCTGGGAGGCAAGCTGTTTCTCCACTTGTTGGCTCTTCAAGCCGGGGTGGATTTCCCGGCCAGCGCCGAGCGGCGGGACAGTCTGTACTATGAGAGCGGCATCCTGTGCGACAGCATTTCCAGTCTTGTCACCCAGACGGGGCTTATCCTGGAAACGGCGGAGGGAGAGCACCCCGCCTACCGGCTGTTTCGTGAGCGGCATGAGATATGTACCCTTTCTCTGGCCAGCTTGTCCAGCCTGACCGGCGTGCGAAGCCAGTCGGGGCGCGCCTATCTTGTGGAAAACGAGATGGTGTTCACGCAGCTCTGCGACAAGGCGGCCCTCTTCCATTCTCCGCTGATCTGTACGTCAGGCCAGCCCTCTGTGGCGGCTCTCCGGCTGCTGGACCTGCTGGCCGCGGAGGGAACGGAGCTGTTCTATTCCGGAGATTTTGACGGGAAGGGCCTGTCCATCGCGGCACAGCTGTGCGGCCGCTATCCGCATCTGCTGCGGCCATGGCATATGGCGCCCGAGGATTACGACGTTTGCCGCTCTGACATGCCGCTGAGCGATGCCAGCCTGGCGCTGCTTCAGGGGTGCGCGGAACCGGCTTTGGCCGCCGCTGCTGCTGCGGTGGGGCAATGCGGCCGTGTCGGATATCAGGAGCTGCTGATTTCGGAGTTAGAGGCTGACCTGATTGAAACGCCATAGCTTTTGAATATCCCGGAGATTCGGTCCGCGTCCGCCTGGCCGCCCAGTATTTCCTGTGTCGGAACGATAAGAACATCGAATTCCCTTAAGGCGGCGGCGGAGACAGCCGGCGTCAGGCCACTGTGCGGAAAGGTGCAGCTGCCTGTTTTGCGAATCGAACAGCCGGCTACAACGCTGCCGCAGCGAACGATGCTGTCCGCTAGTGCCCGGGCTTGTTCAGGCGAATCACCATAGATCCATACCCGCATAATACCCCCTCCTGTTATATGTGGACTTGTCAAAATCATATGCGACAAATCGAAATACATACTTGCAGCATATTATCAGTATGATCCTTTTTGTGGGGTTAAACCCAATATGGCTATTTTCTTCTGAACTGCGCTGTGTTACAATGAATAAAAAATCCTCCATAAAGCTGTGATCGCATGATACAAAGACTGAAACTTGACCAAGGGGGGAGAAGCGGTGGACTGGGAATCCCGATGCAGGGAACTGCAGCAGCGCGTCTTGGAACTGGAGAAAGAGAACCGGGAGCTCAGAGAAAAGCTGGGGCTTGAGCGTAGGGAACATCCGGTTGCCGCAGGGCCTGCAGTACCAGTGGCAGCGGACAGCGCTTTGCCCTCTACCACCCCAAAAGTTGACAGGCACAGCGGGCCGGATGATAAGATCCGTCTGTTTCGATCCCTCTTTCGGGGGCGCGAGGACGTTTACGCCAGGCGGTGGTACAGTGTCAGAAGCGGGAAGAGCGGGTATTCTCCTGTATGTGCCAACGAGTGGAAGGAGGGCATATGCCCCAAGCCAAAGGTCACCTGCCCACAGTGCGATCAACGGACCCTGGTGCCTCTCGCTGATCAGGCGATCTATGACCACCTCATAGGAAGGGACGGATATGGCAGAGATGTGGTGGGCCTCTATCCTATTCTGGAGGATGATACCTGCTGGTTCCTGGCCATTGACCTGGATGACGAGGGCTGGCGAGAGAATGTGTCGTCTCTAAGGAGCGTTTGCCAAGAGTGGTCCGTGCCTTGCTGCGTGGAGCGCTCGCGGAGCGGAGAGGGGGCCCATCTCTGGATATTCTTCGCGGAGCCGGTCTCATGCGCGGCGGTCCGGAAGCTGGGAGCCCTGTTGCTGACGGCGGCCATGGAGCGGGATGGGAAGCTGAAACTGGAAGCATACGACCGGATGTTCCCCTGCCAGGACACCCTGCCCAAGGGAGGTTTTGGCAATTTGATCGCTCTGCCGCTCCAAGGGCTGGCGCGAAAAAGGGGAAACAGCGTGTTTGTGGATGAAATGCTGCATCCTTATCCTGATCAGTGGGCGTATCTGGCGGCAATGGAAAAGCTGACGGCCCACGCGCTGGATGATCTGTTCCGGGTCCACGGCAAAGGCGGCGTACTGGGTGAGCTGTATGAGGATGGGCAGGAACAAAAACCCTGGGAAAAACGAAAGAGAAGGCCGCTGACCGCCATAGATTTCTATGGCATCCAGCAGATCACGCGGGCGAATATGCTGTTTCTCCCGCTGCAGGGGTTTTCTCCACGGGCCCGGAACCGTCTCGTGCGGCTGGCCGCGTTCCAGAACCCGGAGTTCTACCGGGCGCAGGCCATGCGCCTGCCAGTTTACAACAAGCCCCGGATCGTGAGCACGGCAGAGGAACGGGACGGCTACCTGGCACTGCCGCGCGGCTGTGAACCCAAGCTGCGGGAGCTGCTGGACGGGACCGGTGTTCCCTACGAGATCACAGACAGGACCTTTTCCGGGAAAACCCTGCACGCCCGCTTCCTGGGGGAACTGCGGGAGGAACAGCAGCCGGCGGCGGATGCGCTGCTGGAACACAACATTGGCGTGCTCTCCGCCACCACTGCGTTTGGCAAGACCGTGGTGGCCGCCTATCTGATTGCACAGCGACAGGTCAACACGCTGATCCTGGTCCATACCCAGTCCCTGCTGGACCAGTGGAAGCGGGCGCTGACACAGTTTCTCGCCATTGACGAGGTGCTGCCCGAGCTGCCTAAAAGACGCGGAAGGAAGCGGCAGCGGTCCTTTATCGGACAGTTGGGCGGGACGAAAAACAGTCTGGAGGGTTTTGTGGACGTGGCCATCATGCAGTCCCTGATTTCAGGCGGTGAGGTGCGGGAGTTGGTCAAGGACTACGGCATGGTCATCGTGGACGAATGCCACCATGTGTCCGCGGTGAGCTTTGAGCGCATCCTGAAAGAGGTGAACGCCCGGTATGTCTATGGCCTGACGGCCACACCCACCAGGAAGGATGGACACCACCCCATCATCTATCTCCAGTGCGGACCGATTCGATATCAGGTGGACGCCAAGGCCCAGGCGGAGAAGCGGAGCTTTTCCCATGCGGTGATCCCACGATTCACCGCATTTGCCCGGCCCCTGACAGAAGATAAGCCGTGGACCATCACCGACGCCTACCGGGCGATGCAGACGGATCAGGCGCGGAACGCGCAGATCATCGCGGATGTGACAGAGGCTGTATCCGCCGGAAGAACGCCGTTGGTGCTGACGGAGCGGTACGACCACGCGAAGCTGCTTTACGCGCAGCTGGCGGAGCGGCACGGACGGGTAGTGCTGCTGTCAGGACACGGCACCGCCAGGGAGAAGCGGGAACTGCTGGCAGAGCTGGCACAGATCCCGCCGGAGGAGCCGCTGGTCCTGGTGGCCACCGGGCGGTATGTGGGCGAGGGCTTTGACCTGCCCCGGCTGGATACGCTGATGCTGGCCATGCCCATCTCCTGGAAGGGCACTCTGGCCCAGTATGCCGGTCGGCTCCACCGGGAGTATGCCGGAAAGCGGGAGGTGCTGATTTATGACTATGTGGACCTGCGGGTCCCCATGCTGGAGCGGATGTATCAGAGGCGGCTCACAGGATACGCCGCCATCGGCTACAGTGTCCGTGGGGACGCGGACAGGCCGGTGGAGGGCAACCGGATCTTCAGCCAGGAGGACTATCTGCCCGCCTTTGCGGAGGACGTGCGGCAGGCGGAGAAAAGTATCGTGGTGGTCAGCCCCTACTTGCAGATGGGACAGGTGAAGCGTTTTCTCACCTGGCTGCCCCAAGGCGTAGCGGCAAAGGTCATCACAGGGGATGAGAGCTGCTTCAAGCCGGAGACAGAGCGAAAGGTCCAAGCGGCGATCACCCTGCTGGAGGAGCGCGGCATACAGGTCCGCCGCATCCCCAGACAGCACCAGCGGTTCGCTGTGATCGACCGGCAGACGCTGTGGTACGGAGGGATCAACTTCCTCGGCTTCGAGCGCGGCGGCAATGGTTCCATGCGGCTATGCAGCCCGGAACTGGCGGGCGAGCTGCTGAGGATGCTGGATGGGTACAGAGGGGATAAAAACGGTAGTTAGGCATCGGTTTTCTGGTGGAAAAGTGTAAATATCTGAGTAGCCTTTGGCTTTGAGACGGAGGCATGGGCCGGCGTAGGCCTCGTAGATGGAATTTGGTGAGCTGGCCAGTTTCCTGTACTGCGACCTGTACCGGGGGATGATGGCAGGGAATCTACCGCAGCGTTGCAATCGCTGCGGGCACTGGTTCCTGGCTATAGGAGCATACGACACAAGATACTGCACCAGAGTGGCGCCAGGGGAGGCGAAGAAGACCTGCCGTCAGGTGGGGCCGCACCGGAAGGAGAAACAGCGGAACGGCGATGAGTTTATCCGGCGGGAGTACCAGAGGACTTACAACCGGCTGAAGGGGCGGAAGCACCGAGGGAGCATCTCCACGGATGAGTGGAACCGGCATGTGGCCGCGGCGCAGGGGCTGAAGGCACGGACGGAGGAGGGGCAACTGAGCGACGTGGAATACCAGCGGGAGCTGGACAAGATATGAACCACAGGAGGGCTGGCGGGCCTGAGCGGACAAATTTTGACTATAGCCGCCACCGAATAACATCTTCCTTGTCTGATCCTCCTATCTGCGGTATACTATGGACGATACGGACAGAAGAAAAACGAACCAACAGGGAGGACGCTCCATGTTTTTATAGGATGGTTACTGGATATGCCACCCATTCAGATCCAGGCCCCCTGAAAAGCTCAGGGGGCCCTTCGATCTGTCAGGCAGCCCAACGGGACGAGATGTGCGAGGTCAGAATGGAGATCAGCCGCGAGGGAGCCGGCTTTTCAGAGAGGGGCTGGCCAGCCAGATCCTCCAGCCGTTCCCGGTTTGTCCTCCAGATCTCATCCGTGATGGTACGGATATTCCGCTCTACGTTTTTCCACTGGGTCCCGTAATACTTCGCCACGTCCGGGTACAGCCACTTGGTGACCAGCAGCAGCCGGTCCGGCTGCTGGCATGCCAGGTACACGGCGTAGGAGCAGTAGAAAAATCCCGTATAGTTTCCGGTGATGCCCAACCAGTACAGGAGATCGTAGATCTCCGTAAAAATGCGATCCTCCTCCAGAAAGAACATATCCTGTCACCTCGTTGATGATGTGCTTGATTTATATAAGATGTGTTGCCGAATAGGTCAGACGCACATCGGTGGCGGCCTCGTGCTTCGGGGCCCTGATGGGACCTGCACCAGAGGTACATAGTAACGTTTGGCCGTTTTCATACGCTCACCTCCCCGTCCGGCCAGAGTAACGGAAGAGATGGCGCTCCTGCGATGAGAAAGACCTGAAATGACGCAAAATACCCCCGTCAGTTCGACGGGGGTATCTGTTATCCGGGGCTTTACGGAATACGGAGCGGCAGCCGCTTCAACAAAGGAAGGCAGCATCAGTCGTGTATGTAAGCCAGTTATTTACTTCTGCTGTAGTACTCTTCGCTGCTGAGCTGGATCACCTTCTCGATCCACTCAAGGAACGGCTCCGGCTTGTCCCGGAGAAGCGTCTCAATGTTGGTCAGGCGCAGGCCGCTGTTGTCCTCATAGATCAGGTGGTTCACAGTGATCCCCAGCGCATCCGCCAGGTCCTGCAGGATGAACATGCTGACGCCCTTCTTCCCGCGCTCGATGTTGGCGCAGAAGGACGTGCTGATGCCGGCCCTTTCTGCCAGTTCCTCCTGAGTCATCCCGCGGGCGTTCCGGTAGGCGCGGAGGTTGTTTCCGACGATCTGCATGAGTTCCACGTGTTTCATGGCGCACCTCTCTTCCGATAGAATGATTATATTTTCTATAGGAAAGAGATGGAATAGACCGATGGTAATGAAATATATTTCTGTCAGAAAATGCAAAATGCTGGTAGAATGAAGGGACTACGATGAGAAGGAGGAGCGGCCATGAGTGATCGGATCACAGGAGCCTAGGTGGAGGCATACGCGGGACATCTGAGGAAGGAGGAGTACGGCAGAGCAAAGGGATCTCCAGTACGTCCCCTATGGCGGTCAACAGCTGCGGCCCGACGCCGTGGACCCAGTTTAGTCTGGCCTTTGGCCGGTACATGACCGGCAGCGCCACAGGCTCATGCCCTGCCGCTGCCATTTCGTGGAGCGCAAGGACGCTGTCCTTGCCGCCGCTGAAGGATGCCACGAATTTTATTGTCCATTCTTCTCCCATACTTTTCCCACCATTCCTAATCGCGTGGCTTCAGTCCTGAAAATAGCCTGTGCAGCTCCTGACGGTTCGAGATATGGCACTTCTGATAGATATTGGCGATATGCCGGTATACCGTGGCGACGCTGACATTGAGCCGCTGTCCGATAAGCGAAGGCGTGAGCCCATCCATCAGCAGCCCTACGATCTCCGTCTCCCTTTTGGTGAGAAAATAAGACTGCTTGAAAGTTTGGAGCGGGGAGGATGCCGGGCCGGAGTCCAGGAGCAAGTCGATGTGATAGTTTTCCAGCAACGGATGTATTTTTCGGACCAATTCGATCTCGTGATAGGTGAAGGGGATATCCTGTGTCCGGTCCAGCACAATAATGCTGCGGATGCAGTTATCCTGGTCGCTCAGGCCGATCCCCAGGCTGTGATACAGCCGAAGGGATCGTACATAGTCATCCACAAAGATACTGCTGTCCACAGTCTTCTCATCAAAATCGTACCAATAGTTGTGTGCTAAAACTTTTTCTTTCTGCGATAAATGCAAGGGTTCCTTCATGGGGTACTTGCTGAATACCAGGTCGTTCTCGTAGTAGTACATGAAATCATTCCATTGCCGCTCATTGACGCCGAACAGCCGGTAGTCGCAGATCTTCCCTGTCCTGTCCAGAAACAGTACGCGGGACTGGTCGTAGAAAACAAGGTCTTCGATCTCTTTGACCAGTTTTCCGCAGAAACCGGACTGCGTGCGCTCAGCGCCGCATCGGAGCAGGAGCTGATAGATCCGTTCCGCTTTTTTCTCTGATATGACAGTATCCATACATGTTCCCCTTTGCCTTTCCACATCAGACGTTTTGAAAGCTCCAAAAGAAAATACATAAATTTATGTATGGCAGATCAGGGCTGTTTGCATAATTTTATGTATTCAATTATAGCGCCTCTTTGTTAAAATGTAAATAGAAACCACAAGAAAAGCATCTCAAATCCATACATATTGACAAGGAGGAGCACTATGGCAGAAGCGCAGCAGAGACGGATCGATCCGGAATCCCTGTCCCGCATGAACCTGGCAAAGGTATCGCCGTTACAGGACATTTTCGTAAACTGTATGCGGGGAAAGGTGGCCCTGGTCAGCGGCGGCGCGTCGGGTCTTGGTTACATGGTCGTGAACCGGCTGTGTGAGGCAGGCGCAAAGGTGGTCATCGCCTCCCGGGGCGAGGCGCGGGCCCAGCGGGCGCTGGAGGATTTCCACAGCAAGGGCTATGAGGTCAGCTGGGTACAGACTGACGTATCCAAAGTTGCCTCTTGTTATGCGGCAGTGGACTACGCGACCGCCACTTACGGCGGGCTGGACGTGCTGGTGACCTGCGCGGCAGGGTGGTCCAGTTACTCCTATCTGGACCTGCCGGAGGAGGTATACGACCGTGTGATGGATACGGACCTGAAAGGCAGCTATTTCCTGGGTCAGGCCGCCGCCCGCTACATGGTGGCAAATAAGGTCAAGGGCAAAATCGTGTTTATCTCATCGGCGGCGCATCTGGGCGAGGGTCCCAGGGGGATCGGCATGAACAGCTACTACGCGGCGGCGAAGGCCGGCGTGGTGGCAATGACCAAGACGGTATCCGGGGAGCTCCGCCAGTACGGCATCAATGTGAACTGCGTGGCGCCCGGCGGGATGCTCAGCGCCGGTGTGTTCACGGAGGGCGCGGAGGCGTTTACGCTGTATGGCCCCGAGTACAAGGCGGTCCGCGACGCCCACGGAGCGGGCGCTCCCGACCCCACGCCTCTGGCGATGAACCCGGACGAGGTGGCGCTGGTGGTGTTCGCAATGTGTACCCCTATGGCAAACTTCATGCAGGGCGAGACTGTGGACGTCAATGGCGGCACCCTGATGATCACCCAGGAGCGTCCCTTCAGCTTCACGGTGGAGGGGTGTGTCCCCGGTCCCAAGAAGGATTAAGTACAGCCAACAACAAAAGATATTATTTAATGATAAAAGGAGAAGCATTATGGCAGTAGAAGTAGACGTGAAGAAAAGCGACATCCCTATGTCCCCGGTCAAGAAGGGCCACACCACCGTCTGGCATCTCCAGAAGATGAAGGATGAGGGCAAGAAGATCACCATGGTGGGCACCGCCTATCTGGACCCCGTGTTCACGATGATGTGCGAGAAGGCCGGCGTGGACCTGGTCCGCTACACCGCCCCCGGCGAGAACAGCGAGATGCGCGCCCAGAACATCCACTGGTGGACCCGGATGCAGAAGAAGATGGCCCCCAATGTCTGCCTGAACGCCGTCATGCAGACCCAGCAGTACGCCGACAAGACCATCGCTGTCCAGGAGGCGGCCCGTCTGCTGGCGGACGGCGCGGACTGCGTCATGCCCATGGGCGTCACCAACGAGGTGCTGAAAGCCATGGCGGACAACAACATCGCCGTGTTTGGCCATGTGGGCTGCCTCTCCGGCTGGCAGACCAACAACGTGGGCGGCTATCGCCGTACCGGCGTCACCGCGGAGGACGCCATGAAGGTATTCCGCAAGGCCTACGAGTATCAGGAGAACGGCATGATCGGTATGACCATCGAGATGACCAGCCGGGAGCTGACCGACGCGGTGGCCAAGCACCTGCGCATCCCCGTTGTGGCCGTGGCCGCCGGCAGTGCCGCGGACGGCTCCGAAATGGTCATCTTCGACCTCTTTGGTTTCATTCCGCCCCAGGCCATGTCCCAGCACGCCAAGAGCTATGCCAATTTGCTCGGTAGCTGCATCCAGGGCGCTGCCGCCTTCAACCAGGATGTCAAGAACGGTGTCTATCCTCCCGCTGATAATGGCTGGAGCATGGACGAAAAAGAGCTGGATAAGTTCATGAATCTGCTGGAGCAGAAATACTGATTTCTTACTTAGGCCCTATCGTATTCTTTCCCTCTCACATATTGGAAGCCGCCCGGTACTCTCGGTGAGCAGTACCGGGCGGTTCTTATATACCGTTTCAAGGATACACTGGTAAGGACCATTTCCCGGAGGATATCCTCTGGGCATCTGCCCCCCGAAAATGTCCTGTGCTGCTGTGGATAGCGAGGTCCTTCAGCTGGTGCGATTCGCTGCAAAGTAAATGCTGCCGCCGTGATTTAGGCATGCTGGGGACTGTACAATGAACCATTTGCATGGTATAATAAAATTAAATATGCGGTATGTGCTGCGCAAAAGCGGATGGGTATAGCGCGATAGGATCATCAAAACTGAGCAAGAGGGGGGAAAACGATGGCAACAGAGAAAATGTACGATTTGGCCTTTCAGTACAAAGCGGCAAAGCTGTGGAAGCTGCTGTACGACGACGAGGTCTTTGCCGTCAAGCTGCCGGACGGTGAGACCGGCTATTGCAGTGTAATGGGAATGATAGGGCAGCACCTCGCGCTTGGACTGTACGTAGGGGACGAGGGCTACCAGAGCTACCGCATATTGCTGGATGTGGGATTTGCGGATGTAGATAGTATTACAATGGGCGAGGTCCTGACATCGCAAGACTGTCTCCAGTGTTCTTTTGAAAATAAGGATATGCTTTCGGATGCGGAAGTGGATGAGGTGCGGCAATATGCCAGAACGCATCAAATCCCGCTCAGAGGAAGAAAAGCCTTTCCCCAATTCACCAAATACCGGCCCGGACGGTATCCATGGCACTATGATTCCGCTCTTGATGAGCAGCGGATCTCTGAAGCCCTTTCCGCAGGGATCGGGATGAAGGAACTGCTCCAGCATCACAGTAAGGAAGAGATCGGCCTGTATCCGCTGCGGAGCGGTGTCCGGAAGGTCCCCTTGCTGTCCCGTGAGAAGGGATGCTGGACCGTCAGCGGCATACCGCTCCCCACCGCTGAGATTTCCTATCAGGAGCCGGCTTTCACCGATGATTTAATGGCCGCGAGGATCAAGAGGAAAAAGAGAGCGGGTATTTGGGAGTGCGGAACGATGCGGCTCCCAACCCCTGTTCAGGACAGCGGACGGGAGAATGAGGCTCCGTATATTCCGCTGGCCCTTATCTGTGTGGAGAGAAGCGCGGGGGTGATCCAGCAGCCGGTCGTCACTCATGGAGACGATGCTGCGGAAACCATGAACGGATTGGCAGAGCTTCTACAGAATGGCGGCAGTGTGCCGCAGACGATCCTCTGTGGGGACGACCGCGGTTTTGCCATTTTGAAGGACCTCTGTTCAAAATGCGGTATCCGGCTGGAGAGAACGGACGATTTGGAAGTCCTGTATGAGACTATGGATAGTGTGCTGGAGGACATGGGGGAGGAGGATGGTGGAGTGCCGGACTTTGAGCAGCTGCAAGCGCTGGCTGAGATGCTGATGCTGATGCCCGATGGAGAACTCGCTCAGATGCCTCCGGAAATGGTCGATATGCTGTGTGGTTTGGGGAAGACTGGCGCGATTCCCGATAAGCTGCTGGAGCGATTGAATAAACTGAGAAAGGGATGACCCTGTGGGAAAAATACGGACAGGGTCAGTTTTCTTTCAAAGAACGGGGCGCGGCCAAGGCCGCGTCCCATTTTCGTGCGAGGACATTACTTGGCGGCGGTATCCCTATGCAGGAAAGACTATGGATTTTTTTGCCACCCCGGCCAGGGCGGCTTTTTTGCGCGGTCCTTGACAATCCTGGAGCCAATTTGTATAATTAAAATGTGTTAATGTGTTGCCTTGGGATAGGAGGTATGGAACATGAAGAAACGGTTCGTCAGTCTGATCTTGACCTGTCTGCTGGCCCTCCAGTTGGTGGGCTGCGGCCCGGCGGCGGAGCCCGGTCCGGTGGAGAGCGGGGAGGGTCCCGCCCCGGCGCAGGTCCCGGTGACCATGCTGTATTCCATCGAACTGAGCAACTTTGAGGCGCTGGTGGAGGCTACATATCCGGATATCGACCTCCAGATCGAACTCAACGCCAAGGCCACTATCGACGGCGAGAGTGAGCGCCGCCTGCGCACCGGCCACGGCGCCGACATCATCACCACCACCATGCCCACCGGGGACGTGCGGAGCTACGCCATGGATCTGAGCGCCCAGGAGTTTGCCTCCGCCTACCAGGCCGGCATCTCCCAAAACCTGCTCATCGGTGGCAAGACCCTGTTCCTGCCCCTGCCCGGGCAGTATTCCGGCTACATCTACAACGCCACCCTGGCCGCCCAGGCCGGGGTGACCGAGCCCCCCGCAACCACCGGCGATCTGATGGACATGCTGGACACGGCGGCGGCCCAGGGGCTGGGCCAGGGCAGCGACGGCGTCATGTTCGCCCTTGAGTCCAACGACATGACCAACGTATCCACCTATTTCGTCGGCACCCAGATCCCCGACTTTCTGGGCCAGTCCGAGGGGGTCGTCTGGCGGGAGCGCCTCACCAAGCGGGAGGACACTTTCTTGGGCGGCATGGCCCGCTGCCTGGACCTGTCCGCCGCCATGGCGGAGAAGGGCTATCTGAACCCCGTCCGCCTGAGCGGCAACCGGGGCAACGAGACCCCTGTCCAGGACCGGATGCTGGACGGCACCATGCTGCTCACCTACGGCACGGTCCAGTTCCTGGACACGCTGAACGCCCACGGCGGCCAGTATGAATTTGCCATGGTCCCCTTCCTCAGCGAGGGGGACAACCACCCCTGGACCATCGCCACGCCGTCGTCGTTCCTGGGCCTGAACGCCACTCTGGCCGATCCGGGAAAGGAGGACGTCCTGGACGCCGCCCAGCGGGTCCTGGCCCTGCTGTCCACCCCGGAGGGGCAGGCCGCGTTCATCCGGGACCTGGGCGCGTCCCAGTCCTATCTGGCGGAGGAGGTCCCCGCCCCCGGCGAGATCCCCCCGGGCCTGGCGGACTGCATCTCGGAGGGCTATGTATATGACGTGCGGTTCCCCGCCAAGCTGCTCCTGTACTTCGGCCGCAGTATGGTGTCCGCCCTCAACGGGGAGACCACCATGGAGGAGGCCTTGGCCGGCGTGGACCGCTACTTCCTGGAGGGCGACGCGGACATTGAGTACGACCAGACCCTCATCGGCGTCGTGGCGGGGGATATGATCTATGAGGACTACAACGTCCGCCGGGAGGAGACGGGCATCGGCAACCTGGTGGCCGACGCCCTCCGGGAGATGGCTCAGGTGGACCTGGCTTTCGTCAACGGCGGCGCCATTCGGGGCAGCCTCTACGAGGGCAACGTCTTCGGCAGCGACCTGGACGTGGTGTGCCCCTACGGTAACCCTATGGTGGTGCTGGAGGCGAAGGGCTCCGTGGTCCGGGAGATGCTGGCCAACGGCCTGACCCGCCTCATCCAGGAGAGCGGTATCCCCGGCGGCCGGTTCCTGAACGTGTCCGGCCTGTGCTACTCCTACCGCGCCCCCACGGAGGACACTCCGGCGGAGCTGCTGGACATCACCATGCCGGACGGCTCGCCCTTCGACGAGTCCCGGACCTACACCATCGCCGTCACCTCCTACATGTGCGGGGCGGACGGCTATCTGGACAATAACGGCGACGGGTACACCATGCTCAACGTGTACAGCGACACCGCCCCCCTGGCGGAGGACGTCAAGCTGGTGCGGGAGACGGACAAGACCTTCGGGGACGCCCTCCAGATCTACTTCCAGACCCACAACGGCGAGGCCATTTTTGCCGAACCGGAGGGGCGGATCAAGGTGGTGACCGGAGATGACTGAGCATAAGAGGTCCCGCCTGCCCTATCTGCTGCTGACCGCCCTTATCTTCGCCATCTGCGCCGGGTGCTTTCGCTGGCTGATCCAGTCCTCCGGCCAGATCACCCTGACCTCCGGGGCGGAGCTGAACCGGATGTATCTGCGGGAGATGACCGCCCAGATCGGCAGCCACTTCGACACCGGCCTCAGCGCCCGGTTCTCCGCCCTGCACACCATCGCCGGCAGCGTGAACGGCGAGGACCTGCAAAGCCAGGACACCCTGACCGCCTTCCTCACGGAGGCGGAGACGTACAACGACTTTCAGTTCCTGGCCTTCCTGGACGACAACGGGTTCTATTACAGCGAGGAGGGCGTCCGGCCCGCCGCCTCCCGGCTCAGCTTCCTGGGCGACCTGCTCCTGGGGGAGAGCGATCAGATCTCCTACAGCGAGGCGCTGATCAATGAGAATATGATCATCATGGGCGTCACCATCGACCCCATCGCCTTCGGGGACAGGACCTTTGTGGCGATGCTGGCCGGCCTGACCAGCGAGGCCTTCAGCTCCGGCCTGGCCCTCCAGAACCCGGAGGCCCAGACCTATGCCAGCATCGTCACCCAGGACGGCAGTTTTATCATCCACAACACCTTCAATGATGACCTCCCGGCGGGCACCAATATCCTCTCCAAGCTGGAGGCCTACGCCTCCTTCCACGAGGGCTATTCCCTGGAGCAGGTGCGCACCGACTTTGCCTCCCGGTCCCCGGGCATGACCATCTTCCACGCCGGCAGCCACCTGCAGTGTATGTACTACGCCCCCATCGAGGAGACCGGCTGGATGATGCTGCTGGAGATCCCCTATGAGGTGATCGACCAGATGGTGGCTGCCCAGACCAACCAGCTGAACAGGAACGCGCTGGTGGTGCTGGCGGTCATCCTCGCAGCCATCACCATCCTGTTTCTGGCCTACTATTTCAATTTGCAGCAGCACACCCGCGCCCTGGTCCAGGCCAACGAGGCCGCCGTGGCCGCCCAGGAGCGGGCGGAGAGCGCTAACCAAGCCAAGAGCGAGTTCCTCAGCCGCATGAGCCACGAGATCCGCACCCCCATGAACGGCATCATCGGTATGAGCACCATCGCCCGGCAGAACCTGGACGACCCGGCCAAGGTGGACGACTGCCTGAAAAAGGTGTCCCTGTCCTCCCAGCACCTGCTGGCCCTCATCAACGACGTGCTGGATATGTCCAAGATCGAGAGCGGCAAGCTGGAGATGAAATACGAGCCCTTCGATCTGCGCCTCTTCCTGGAGAGCCTGGTCAGCGTGTACCGCACCCAGGCGGAATCCAAGGGCCTCCGCTTCGATGCCGTCCTCACCGGGCGGGTGGACGAGACGGTGGTGGGGGATTCCCTGCGGCTGAACCAGATCCTGTCCAACCTCCTGTCCAACGCCATCAAGTTCACCTCCGGCGGCGGAAAGGTCGCCTTCCGCGTCACCGAGGCGGAGCGGGAGGAGGGCCGCCTCTGGCTGCTGTTCCAGGTGTCGGACACCGGCGTGGGCATCAAGGAGGAGAATTTCGACAAGATTTTCGAGGCCTTTGAGCAGGAGGACTCCGGCGTGGCCCACAAGTTCGGCGGCACCGGCCTGGGCCTGTCCATCGTGAAGCGGTTCACCGAGATGATGGGCGGCAGCGTGAAGGTGGAGAGCGTATTCGGGGAGGGGAGCACCTTCTCCGTCCGTATTCCCTTCTCCACCGTGGAGGGAGCCCGGGCCATCGCCTGGGAAGGAAACCAGGCGGCCTCCCACCGGGCCGCTCCCAGGATGGAGTACGATTTTCATGGGAAGCGTATCCTCCTGGCGGAGGACAACGAGCTCAACCGGGAGATCGCCGTGGAGCTGCTGGGGGAGGAGACAGGCGCGGAGATCGTGGAGGCGGAGGACGGCCAGCAGGCGGTGGAGCTCTTCCGGCAGTCCGCGCCGGGCCATTTCGACCTGATCCTCATGGATATCCAGATGCCCCGTATGGACGGCTACGCCGCCACCAGGGCCATCCGGGCCCTGGACCGGCCGGACGCCGGGACCATCCCTATCCTGGCCATGACCGCCAACGCCTTTGCCGAGGACGCGGAAAAGTGCCGCCAGGCCGGCATGGACGCCCACATCTCCAAACCTCTGGAAATCGCCACCGTGTACGCCACGCTGAGCGAGATCCTGACCCGGCAGAAGAACGATCATTAAGTGAGAAGAACGCCGGGGCGGCAGGTCACAACATGCTGCCCCGGCGATTCATGCTTTTTCCTGAAAGAAAAAGTATTAAGAAGAACTTTCCCATCGCTTTCAAGGGGGGCGCGCCATATGAAAAGGAAGGTATCTGAGGAAGAGCTGCGCGCCGCACTGGCCAGGGTGTTGGGCGTTTCGGAGGCGGAGGCTGCCTTTCGCGCTGACCCGGACCAGCGCGCCATTGTCCGGGACATCGTGGCCGGGAGGGACGTGCTGGCCGTGATGCCCACCGGCGGCGGCAAATCCGTCTGCTATCAGGTCCCCGCCCTCTGTCTGCCCGGGGTCACGCTGGTGGTGTCCCCCCTCGTCGCCCTGATCCAGGACCAGGGGGAGACGCTGTACAGGAACGGCGTCCCCGTGGCCTGCCTCGTGGGGGAATTTCTGCTGGATCGGGACGGCCCCCATCTCTGTTCCGGCGAGGACGCGAGGTTCCGCTCCCGCCGGGACAGGATCTACTCCGACGCCGCAGAGGGCGGATACAAGCTCCTCTATGTGACGCCGGAGCGTCTGCGGACCGGGGCGTTCATTCGTTTCGCCCAGAACGCGGAGATCTCGCTGATCGCCGTGGACGAGGCCCACTGTATCTCCCTTTGGGGCTATGAGTTCCGGCCCCGGTATCTTGAGATCAGCCGGCTCATGCGGCGGATGGGCTGCCATCCCACGGTGGCCGCCTTTACCGCCACCGCCACAAAGCCGGTCCGCGAGGACATCAAGTGTTTTCTCGCCATGCGTGCGCCCAGGGAATACATCTATCCCGCCGCCAGGAGTGACCTGTCCTTTTCCGTCCGCCGGTTTTCGTCCAGGGCCGGAAGGCTCTCCTTCCTCACCCGCTTTGTCCGGAAGCATCCCGGACAAAGCGGCATCGTCTACTGCACTACCGCCGCTAGCGTGGATGAGGTCTATGGGCATCTGAAAACCTCCGGCGTGGATGCGCTGCGCTACTACGCGAAGCTGGATGAGGGCGGCGGGAACATCCCCTTGGAGCCAGATGAAAATAAAAAAGCGAACCTGGATCGGTTCCAGCGGGGTGAGGCACAGGTGATGGTCTCCACCACCGCGCTGGGCATGGGGATCGACAAGAGCGATCTGCGGTTCGTGATCCACTATGAGCTGCCTCTCTCCCTGGAGGACTATTTCCAGGAGGCCGGCCGCGCCGGGCGCGACGGGAAGGGCGGGGAGTGCGTTCTCTGCTGTCTGCCGGGAGACGACCAGATCTGCCGCGGTCTCATCGAGCGGTCTCTCCAGGGGAGCGCGCTGGGGGCAGAGGCAAAGGCGGCGCGGCGGCGCGTTGCGGAGGACAAGCTCCACGCCATGCTGGAATACAGCGCGTTGGATGGCGGCGGCGAGGCCCTGGGCGGATATATCAGGCGGTATTTCGAGGGTCCCGTTCCCGCAGAGGCTGAGGTGGAGGCCCAGGCCATACGCCGGGCGATGGAGGAGCGTGTCAGGGAGATCGACGCGGTGTACGCCAACCGCACGAAAGTGGCAGGAGAACTGCGAAAGGGACATAGGTCCGGCCGGGATGTTCCCGTGGGAAGGTCACGTTCGGAGGGAGCGGTACCGACGGTATCTTATCGCCTGGATGGCCCCGCGCTCACCTATTTTGACATGATGATCGCGGACGCGGTCTATACGCTGATGAAAAACCGCGTCAAAACCATCACCGCGAAGGGGATCATGGAGCTTCTCTCCGGGAATCCGAAGCTGACCCTGCGGCCGGAACGCAAGGCGGCGGTGGAGGAGAGCCTGCGGAAGATGATGGACTGCCGGATCGAGATCGACCGGCGGAACTCCGCCCGCTACGGCTTCGTATACAGCGGGCAGGGAGATCGCACGGTCCTCTCCGGGCCGTTCCTGCCGATTGAAGAAAAGAGCTCCGGTTTCGGATATGACCCGCAGACGCTGCCGCCCCTCTATGAATACGCCGAGATCCTCAACGGCCAGTTCTATGTGCTGCCCACCCAGCGGCTCCACATCCCGGGCCTGCCCGCCAGCGGGGAAAACCTGGCTGTGGTGTGGTATCTGCTGCTTCGCATCGGCTCCATGGGGCGCGGACCGCGGAGCCGGAGGTTCAGAGCGGCCACCAGCCGGTCCATCCGCATGGATACCCTGCTGAAAACGCTGGGCATCCGTCTGCCGGAGGGGGTCTATGAGAGGAAGCGAAAACTGGCGGCGCTGATCGAGAAGGAGCAGCGGGTCCTGGAGCATCTCCGTGCGCTGGGATATATCCGGGGCTTTACCGTGCACAGGGAGAAAGGAGACGTGCTCGTGGAGATTGCCCCGCAAGAAGCGCAGGAAAGTTCATAAGAGTTTTTGCGCTCCTGGTACTGCGCATTCCTTGAAATTACATCATTTTTGTGAAAACAAAAGCGCAATATGTTTGTTGTTTATTGGCCTGCCGCTGCCTGTCAGCGGCGGGCCAAATTGTTGTTAGGGACGAAGGGCGAAAAAACCGCTGGCGCGGTTTCGGGTGTAAATTTGGAATGAAAAAGAACACGACTTTGGTGCGGTACCGGCCAGGCCGGTGTCCGCGCAGAAAAGGAGCGATACGCCATGGAACGTACTTTGGTGATCTTGGGAAGTACCGAAAGCTGCATTTACCTTCGGACGGTCAGCCGGACGAAAAAATCTCCCGCCCGGTTCTTCATCCCGCGAGACGATCTGGAGAGGCTGGAATCCAGCCGCTATATCACGGTGAGGGACCTTGATTCCTATGCAACGCTTTACTATCGTGAAGATCTGAAGACCCTTGAGCTCCGCCTGTCCTGGCTGTCCGAGGCGCCGGACGGCTCCCTTTCCGGCAGCGCGGAGACTGTGATCCTGGACTGGGAGAAGTTCCACACCTTTGTCCTGGACAGCGGGTATTACCGGGTAGAAACGGCCTCCCTGCTGTCCCTGGAGACGGACTTCCTGCCCGTATTGGACTTCTCCGATCCGGGGGCGCAGGAGACGCTGCGCCGTGTCCTGGCTGTGCCGGGCCTGAAGCGCAAGCTGATCTGCGCCCTCCGCGACGGCTTCCGGTGGTCCGGCTCCCGGACGATCCGATTTTTCCCGGACTGGGACCCCTACAGCTTTCTCTTCGAGGAGGTGGGGCCGGACGGAAGGAAGGGGGTCTGCGGCGGGCTGACCCTGCGGAACAGCGGCAGTCTGAAGGACGCCAAATATTCCGTCACTACTTAAGCGGTAAGAAAGGAGATATGCCATGACAAAGGACTATGCCCGGGACTTCTGGCAGCGCTACCTCCGCCTGGTGTGCGGCGGCGACGCGTCCATGTCCGTTGAGAATCCGGCCAGCGATTTTACCGTGCGGGCAAGAGCCGGCGAGTACGATCATCTGTCGGATGAGGAATACGGAAAGCTTCTTGCCGGCGTGGAGCAGATCCAGCCGCTGTGGGATGGGCAGCCGCGCCGCCGGCGACATATTGCTCGACGCCCTGAGCCGCACCAAGATCTACGGCAGCCGGATGGCGAACATCGTGGAATTGCTCGCGGAGAGCTCCATATACTCCGACTACCGCCCGGCGGGACGCGAAAGCGATCTGGACAAGATCCACGCGGCGCAGCGCGAACGCGCCTTGGACGGCGATGCCTTTGACTGTGACTGGACCGGCGAGTTCTGGACACCCCGTGAGATCTATGATCTCCTCGAAAGAGTACACGGACAGGAGCGGGCGAAAAAGGCCGCCGCCATGATCGTCTACAACCATGTGGAGGGCCGCCGCTCCAACACGATCTTCTGCGGGCCGTCCGGCTGCGGCAAGTCCGAGATCTGGCGGTGCATGGCGAAGACGTTCTCCTTCATCCGCATGATCGACGCCAGCCGCCTGACCGCCGACGGCTGGCGGGGCAGTGTGCACGTGCGGGACATCTTTGAAGGCGCCTCCCCGGAAGATCTGCAGGACGGGATCATCGTGGTGCTGGACGAGGCCGACAAGATCTGCTGCGAAACGGCGGTGGGCTCCGGCGGGACGAATTACAACGCCCTGACCCAGAACAGCCTGTTGAAGCTGCTGGACGGGGACGTGGTCGAGTTCGGCAAGGAAGACGGGAAAAAGGCGTTTTCCGTCGACTGCTCAAAGGTGTCCTTCGTGCTGTTGGGCGCGTTCGAGACTCTGCTACGGGGCAAGAGCGGGAAACGCGGCGGCGGGATCGGCTTCGGCGCGGCGCCCTGCGTGGAGTGCGATTACACCAACACGGAGATCACCTACGGCGACCTGATCGACGCCGGTATGCGCCGGGAGATCGCGGGCCGGATCAACCGCATCGTTCCGCTGCGCCCTCTGGGGGCCGCGGATTATAGAGCGATCCTAACCGGCTCGGTGCTGAAGGATATGCAGGCCGCCATCAAGGGCGAGATCGCAATTGACGACGCCTCCGTGGACTACCTGGCGGGGCAGGCCGCCTCCACCGGCCTGGGCGTCAGATGGATGCGCTCCCAGGTGCAGAACGCCCTGGACGACCTGATGTTCGACGATCCGTCCTGCGGCGGCTACTCGGTCAGCATCCCGAGAACTGCGGACAAAATATGACCGGACCGGCCGGGAGCCCGCCCTGGGTGTCAGGGCGCTCCCGGCCCTTTTTTGATTGCGCACCGCCGGAGATTCGGTGCGTCCGAAGCGCCGTGCGGGTCAAAGCGGTGGCCTCCCTGGGACAAACGGGCCGGGACTTTGGGCTTGTTTCCTATAGAAAAGTGTGCTATACTAGCACCGATCAGGCACACTTGAAAGGAGAGACAGGTATGACTATGACGTGGAAGGATCTGCTGTCCGAGACCAAGCTCCAGACCGAACAGACGGATTCGGATGATGAGAAGTATTTTTCAAAATTTCCCATCAATCCCTTTGAACTGGACTACAACAGGATCGTCACCAGCGCGGCGTTCCGCCGCCTTCAGGACAAGACCCAGGTCTTTCCTCTGGCCAAGAGCGACTTCGTCCGCACCCGGCTGACCCACTCCATCGAGGTGTCCACCATCGCCTATCAGCTGGGCCAGATGCTCACCGAAAACGTCAAGGAGGACAGAAAGACCGAGCGGGCGCGGAAGGAGCTGAAGCAGTACCCGGACATCCCCTCCGTTCTCCGGTGCGCCGGGCTGATCCACGACCTGGGCAATCCCCCCTTCGGCCACTTCGGCGAGGAGGCCATCGGGAGCTGGTTCCGGGAAAATCTGGACAGGGTAGAATATAAGAAAAAGCCCCTCCGGGAATGGCTGTCTCCCCAGATGGCCGCCGACCTGGAGCACTTTGAAGGCAACGCCCAGGCCCTGCGGCTGCTGTGCAAAGCCCGGTATGCCGGGGATATCAACGTCTCCTACGCTGTCATCAGCTCTCTGGTCAAATATCCCACCACCTCTCTCCGCTTTGACAAGAGCAGCGCCGATATCAAGCTGCACAAGCCGGGCATCTATGCGGCGGAGGAGGAAACCTTCCGCAAGGTGGCAGAGAACGTAGGAACCGTACTGGAAGACGGGACATACTGCCGCCATCCTCTGACCTATCTCATGGAAGCGTCTGACGATATCGCCTACGCCACATCGGATTTGGAGGACGCCTATAAGAAGAAGCTCTTCTCCCTTGACGGGTTTACCCGGTACTATGCAAGAGAACTGGGCAAACGCCCTGAGGGGGACCCTCAGTCCAAGAGGGCTAAGGATATCCTGGATTGGCTGGAGGCCGAGCGGGACGGCGACAGATCCCGTGACGCCGCCGCATTCAGCCGTTGGCTGTACTATGTCCGGCGCTGGCTCATGTATGTGGTCGTCTGGAAGTTCTTCGACAAGTACGATGAGATCATGGCGGGCACATACTGCAACGAGCTGTTTGCCGGTACGTATCTCGAGTACACGCTGAAGATCCTGAAGAGCGCCATGGCGGAGTTCGTCTACGACGGGGAGGACCTGGTCCCCACGGAGCTCTCCGGTCATGCCATCCTCTCGTTCCTGCTGGACGGCTTCGTGCGGGCGGCGCTGTACTGGGACGAGGAGCATTACGGCGAAGACGGAGCCTATAAGCCCAACCAAATGGGCAGAAAATACCTGAGCCTGCTGCCTTCCGCCTACAAGGACGACTATGAGCTGGCCCGGAAGGGCACCGACGAGGGATACGACCTCTATCTGCGCCTGCTGATGGTCACCGACCACATCAGCAGCATGACCGACGCCTACGCCCGGGACCTGTTCCGCCACCTCCGGGGCGTGGAATAAGCATTTCCGAAAAAAGGCCTGCCGCGCCGCGGCAGGCCTTTTTTTACAGATCGTCATTTTCCTCGCGGCACAGCTGCTCCCAGGCGTCCCTCTGGCACACAAGGCTGGGGTACAGCCGGTCCCCGCTGCCGGGGAGATAGGCCATCATAAGACCCTCCCTGGTGCCGTCCTTTGTGGGGACCCAGCGCACGTTCTCTCTTGGCTCCTCCCTTTCCGCCGGCCTGCCGGTGAGCCAGTTCTGGGGCCGCGAGAGCTTCCAAAATACATACCGCCGCCGGTCGTCCGGCAGACCGTCCAGGGATCGGACAGGCAGCTCATAGACCGGTCCGCTCTCCAGGGACAGCCGCTCCCGCAGGAGGCCCTCGATCAGTGCCCCTTCATTCCAGGCGCTGCCGTCGGTGGGCAGGCGCAGGAAGTCGAAGCTGCTCTCCGCCGGGGGCGCGCTGCCCTCCATGGGCTGGAGACCGCCCCCCGCGGCACGGTACGCGGCGGCGCGGAAGCCGGTGCCGGCGATGGCGTTTTTCCTCTGGTCGTTCTCGGCGATGGTGTTTTTCCCGTTCTCCCCATCGCTCTTTTTGTCGTTCCCCCGGCCTTCCGGCTCGGTTCGGTGATAGGCTCCGTCCACCTCCACGGCCAGCAGGATGCGCTCTCCCCGGCAGACCACGAAGTCGAAGTGGGCGCCGTTCTTGATGTAGTTCCCCTGTTCGTTGTCGATGCCGGCGGGAGGCGGGACGATGGCGGAGATAGGGGCGTCGGTGTAGACGCTGAGCCTGTTTTCCACCGCCAGGGGGAGCGCCCTCAGCCAGTCCTGGAAGCAGACCTCCGGGCCGGAGGGGAAGAACTTCTCCCCGCTGTCCGGGTCATCCCGCTCCCGCCCCCGGACCAGGTAGACGGCCTGATCGAACAGAGAGCTGGCCGGGGCCCTGTGGAACCCGAAGGGGCCGTCGGTCCAGAGGCCGGGGCGGGGTCCTTTCTCCCAGACGTAGCGGATGAGCTTTCTGAGGAAAGCATTGTCCTTCTCCCCATCCGCTCCGCCGGAGGGGCGGCCCTTGGGCCTCGCGCACCGCCCGCCGGTCAGCTCCCGCTGGATATCCTCGTCCATGAGGGCGGCGGAGGCGATGATCCGCAGCTCCTTTTTTGCCCGGGACACCGCCACGTTGATGAGGCGCTTCTTCTGGGACCAGGGCCACTCCCAGTGTTTGTCCTCCACCGGGAGGAAGTAGACGATGTCGTACTCCTGCCCCTGGACCTTGTGGATGGTGAGCTCGGGCAACTGGATCTCCATGGGGTCGGCCCGGCGGCCCTCCCCGGGAAGGAAAGGCCGTAGCCGGTCGGGCAGCGTCTCAATGAGGCGATCCACAGTCCATCCGACCCGGGCAGCCTCGCTCTGATCCGGCAGCCCGTCCAGCGCCCGGCGCAGCTCCTTCCGGCCGCTTCCCTGGGACAGGTAGGCGTCCATGCCCAGCTCCTCCAGGATGCGAAGAAAGTCCTCCCGTCGGGCGGCGGCCTTCTCCCGGACGGCCCGCCGGTTGTCCTCGTCCGCCAGCCATTCGTTGAGCAGCTTCTGAAGCGTCCACAGCTGGCCCCGGAAAGGGGAGAGGACGCAGAATTTCAGCGGCTTCGGGTCCTCCAGATCCAGCACGGTCCCGGGGTCGGCGCACAGCCGGTCCAGAAGTTCAGGCCACTCCTCCCCCATAAAGAGCTCCGCCTGGCGGCGGTTGCGCTTAGTCTTCCGCTCCGCCCCAGTGTCGTCCGGCTCCTTGTTTGGCAGGCCGCAGTCCTCGCAGTAGTTTCCCTCAAACCACAGCACCCGGATAGGCATAGGGTGGGTCCTGTCATACTGCCGGGTGCAGACCTGCATGGTCCAATCGCTCCGCTCGCCGGTGTACACCGCGTCCCGGCAGAAGCCGATGATGCCCGGATGGCAGCGGTAGTGGAAGTACAGCATCCGGTCGCACCGGGTGGACAGGGCGGGATCGCCGCCCAAGAACACTGTCCGGCAGGCGGACAGGAAACTGCGGTCCTCTGACAAGGCGTAGACCCGGTCAAAGCCCCCGCCCAGCAGTTTCCCCGCGGCGCCGGCCTGGTCTTTGGTGCCCTTCTCTATCAGCTTTTCGTTGGTCACAGGCGGCAGCTGGTCGTCGTCCCCCACCAGCACCAGGTGCCGTGCGGCCCCCATGGCGACCAGGCCCAAAAGGGTGTTCACCTGGCTGGATTCATCCACAATGACATAGTCGTAGACCGGCTCCCGGCGCTCCCCGTCCGCGCCGCCGCGCCAGTCGCTGAAGCACTTGGGGAGGGAGTTGATGGTGCTGGCCACGATGGGGAAAGAGGCCAGAAAGACCTCCGACGGCGTCTCGGAGCAGGTGCGGTACGCCCCTTTGAACAACTCCCCATGGGCCTGCTCAAAGGCCTTCCGGCACCCGCTGTTCCCCAGCCGGGCAAAGCTCCGCTTCAGAGCCTGCTGCTTGGACAGCGACCGGTCGGTGAACCCGGCCAGCTTCGCCTCCACGCTGGCGATGGCAGTGTTGTTGGAGGAAACCATGGCCGCGGTCTTGCCCTGCCGCAGGATACAGGACAGCAGGTGCAGGATGCCAGAGGTCTTGCCGCTCCCCGGCGGGCCCTTGATGAAACTGATGGGCGTGGACAGGGCAGCCTTGATGGCCTCCACCTGGGCCTCGTCCGGCGGTGGATTGTGGGAATCGGCCTCCAGAAAATCCTCCTCGCGGCAGACCGCGCTGCCCTGGCCGCCGTAGAGGGCCTGCTGCACCTCCGCCGCCTCCGGATCCACGATGCCCCGCCGCACCAGGGCCATGGCCTCCGCGTCACCCAGAAAGGCCCGGGTCAGCACGTTCCGCTCCGGGCTGTGCCCGTCGAAATACCAGTACAGGGAATACGGCTGTTCCCGGTCGACGCCGTCCTGTTTTTTCACGCCCAGAGCGGCCGCCGCGGCCGTATAGTAATCCCACAGGGCCTGCATTTTAAAATCTGTCATGGATCTCACTCCCCTGCCAAAATGTATCGCTTTGGACAGATTATATCGCTCTTCCGGGGCATGGTCAAGGAAAACGAGCTTCTTATACTAATCCGGGGATCCAATCCTTTGCCGCAATCGGCATCATCTCTGAAATCGGAGTGGATATGTCCGTGTTTCCCACCTCAAAGCATCTTTGCTCCTGGGC
>CANQCS010000026.1 GCA_947589745.1 uncultured Oscillospiraceae bacterium | reverse complement strand
GAGGACGAAAGCCGAGCGAGACGTGACCATTCTGCGGAAAACCTGAACGTATTGCGGCAAATGGCTTTTAATGTGCTAAAATCCGACAAAAGCACGAAAGGCAGCTTTTCGGACAAACAGCTCAAATGTATTCTGAGCACTGATTACCTCGACGCTGTCCTCGCTTTGTGGGTCTGTTCATAATTTCCTAACTCGTTGATTAGCCGTGGCGGTAAATGAGTATCACTTGACGAAATTCGCCCGATGGAGTATCATATCAGCGAAGCGGCCCCTTCGGACGACCGTCCGGCGACTCGGCCAGCCAGGCCGGTTAGGGGCAAAAGTATCGCAATGTAAAAGGCGGTGGAGAGTATGAATAGCTTGGACAAGGACGAATCCGGTACCGTCTCCCTCTCGCTGGAGAGATTGAAGACCGGCGAAATCATCCAGGTGTCCGGATTTCCTTTCCTGCTTGGCAGGAAGGCGGACGCGAAGTCCGCAGAGGGGGATATGTACCACGGTTTGGAGGGATGCCCCACCATCAGCCGGCGCCACGTGAAGTTTATCTGGGAGGAGTCGAGAGTGTGCGTGGTGGACCAGGGCTCCAGAAACGGTACATCCCTGAACGGGAACAGTCTGGTCCCCTTTGTGCCGGCGCCTATAAGGAATGGAGATATCCTGACCCTGAGCAACAAGGAGATTTTCGTCGTGTCCCTCTCGGTTTCGTGACGCCTGCCAGCGTCAACGCTTTCAAGTGCCCGTCCGGCGGTGAAACAGCCGGCGGGACCGGTTGGGAGGATCCCATCATAAAGATAAAGTGTCCTTCCACGGCCTCCGCCATTTTGCGGAGGATCGTGAAGGACACTTCTTTTTGCGTTTGGATTGGCCGGGCCGCCGCACCGCCCGGTCTTCCTCAGGCACTTTCTCGCTGCGGGCGGCGATTTTCTCCATAAAATCACCGGCCCGCTATGGAAATCCGGCAGCAGTTATGATATAATATCATGTATGATGTTGTCACAAGGGGGATCGGGTATGGATTGGCGCAATCTGTTTGCTCCCAAAAATATAAAGAAACAAATCATTCTCCCGCTGCTCACCATTCTGATCGGAATAACCATTACGATTGCGGCGGTAGCTGCCTATAAAAACTATCAGGAAACCATCACCCGCTCCAAGATGGAGTTGGACGCCATGACCTATGCGGAGCATATGAAAGCGGATATCGTCAACGGGATCGGCGCCACCACCGCATTGGAGGAAATCATTATCAGCAACGGCGGCTATATCAACCGCTTTTCCACGGTGGCGGAGGACCTGATGACCGATGTGATCCAGAGCATTCAGATCGCGCCCGGCGGAGTGGTGACAGACATCTATCCGGCGGAGGGGAACGAGGCGGGGAGGATGGATCTGATCCATGACCCCGACCGGGGCGAAATATCACGGTACGCCCGGGACCACCATGTGATGATCATGCAGGGGCCGTTTACCCTGCGGCAGGGCGGCGATGGGATCGCCGTCAGGAACCCGGTCTATTTGCAGCAGGAGGATGGAAGCGAGGTGTTCTGGGGCTTTACCATCGTCATCATCCGGGTGCCGGAGATTTTCTCGGAGGCATTGGTTGGCCTGACGGGCTTTGGCTATGATTTCAGGCTGTCCAAGACCGTCTCCCCGTGGGACATGACCTTTGAGGAGGTATCCGGTTCAGGCGCGGTGGTGGCCGGCGCCGCGTCCTACCTGTTTGAAATCGGGGACAGCCAGTGGAAACTGGAGGTTTCTCCCAGGGGCGGTTGGTACAATGGGACGGTTCTGCTGCTGTTGTTCGGAACCGGCCTGGCCCTTGTCCTGCTGCTGGCGGGATTTGAATATGTCCTGTTGGTGCAGAGCGACTACCGGGAAAAGGCAAGGAACAATGAAAAACTGGAAAAGGCCCTTGCCGCGGCCCAGGCCGCCAATACGGCAAAGACCTATTTCCTGAACAACATGTCCCACGACCTGCGCACACCGCTGAACGCGATTTTGGGATATACCCGGCTGCTGGAGAAAGAAAACGTGGTACCGGCGGAGGATGATGCCTATCTCCATAAAATCGAGGAATCCGGCGAACACCTGCTGTCCATCCTGAACAATATGCTGGACATGGCGCGCATGGACAGCGGCGAAGTGGCGTTGGAGGAAGAAACCTATTGCATCGATCCGGCCGGGCCGCTGACAACAGATGCCTTTGCGAAAGCGATCCAAAAGAAAAATATCCACTTTACGCAGGACATTGCCATTGAGCACCGATACGTGGTCCTGGACTTTGCGAAGGTGGAGCAGCTCTATTGCAATCTGCTGGAGAACGCCATCAAATATACGCCGGAGGGCGGCAGCATCCATGTGGAAATCAAAGAACTGCCGTGCGAAAGGGCCGGATATGCCTTTAATCGGATCGCTGTATCGGATAACGGGATCGGCATGAGCGAGGCGTTTCAGGAGCATCTGTTTGAATCCTTCTCCAGAGAGCGCAATACCACGGAGAGCAAAGTGATTGGGACCGGCCTGGGACTGGCGATCGTAAAAAAGCTGGTCGATATGATGGGCGGCACCATCGAAGTGGCGAGCAGGCCGGGAGAGGGAAGCACCTTCCGTGTGTACCTGACACACAGAATCGCCGATTGTCCTGAAGCACAGGGGGATGAGAACCGGGAATCGGAAGATGCTTCCGATATTCTCTCCGGAAAAAGAGTCCTCCTTGCGGAGGACAACGAGCTGAACGCCGAGATCGCAATGGCGGTTCTGGAGGACATGGGCATCCAGACGGAATGGGCAGAAGACGGCATGGCCTGTGTGGAGATGCTGGAGAAAGCGGAAGCGGGATATTATGATCTGATCCTCATGGATATCCAGATGCCGAACATGGACGGCTACGAGGCGACAAGGACCATCAGAGGAATGGCGGACAGGGACAAGTCCGATATTCCCATTGTGGCCCTAACGGCAAACGCCTTTGAAGAGGACAGAAAGAAAGCCTTTACAGCGGGCATGAATGGGCATTTGGCAAAGCCCATCGATGTTTCCAAATTAGAGGAGACGCTGGCTTCGATGGTCCGGGCGTAAGGAGAGCGAAATAATACCCGGAACGGGCATACATATAAAGGATTGACCGCCTGGCATAACGACCGTCTTTTTAAAATGAATCATACAAGAGCATGGCAGTCCGCCAAGGGACTGCCATGCTCTTTCCTGATACCTAGCACATGACCTTACGCCAGCAGTCCATACGGAGCACGCCCCGATGGTGCGCCGCGCCTTCCCGCAGGCTGGGTCGTCCCGGCCGGGAAAGAAAATCCCACGGTTCTGCTGGAAGAAGCGATTGACTCCCGTAGCGGCGCCGCTCTAACCAAGATCCGGCTCATCCCGCAGATAGATGCCGCCGCCGGTTTTGCCCTCGGTCTCAAACAGAATGATCTCGTTCTCGCCAATCCGCAGCAGGGGCGCGGGGAGATACAGCCGCCTCTGGGGGCCGATCTCCCAGAACCGTCCGATGTTGGCACCGTTGACAAAGGCGCAGCCCTTGCCCCAGCCGGTGAAGTCCAGGAAGGTGTCCCCCGCCTCCTCCACGCGGAAGGTGAAGCGGTAGAAGCCCGGCAGTCCCTCCTGCCAGCCCTTGGAGAAGTCCAGCCGGTCCACGTTGTCCAGAGGCAGAGGGTATTGCCGCCAGCCCATGTGGAAGTGTCCGTTGACCGCCACGCCGCCGTCGATGCCCTTCCGCTGGTCCTCCAGCCGGATACCGAAGTTGACCCGGCCCATATTCTCCACCAGAATGTCCATCTCCGCGCCGGGGGTGAGAGGAATGTGAAGCTCCGTCTCGTCCAGGAGCTCCCGGTCATAGAGGGTGACGGCGGGGCGCCGGTCCACGAAGACCTGGGCCCGGTCGTTGGCCTTTTGAAGCCGCAGCCGCTCCAGGCGCTCCTCCGTATCCAGCCGTGTGCGGTACAGGATGTAGCCGTAGCTCTGGCCCAGCCGCTCCATGGAGCGGGGGTGGACGTCCTCCACCGGCGCGGAGAGGTCCTCCAGCACGGAGAAGAGGCCCACCTTCTCCCGGACCTCCAGATAGCCGTACCCTCTGCGCCGGATCTCCGTGGTGAATTCTACCTCCGGGATAGGCCGGTATCTCCCGATGACCTCCCGGTATTGCCGGTATTTCTCCGTGATCTGCCCGTCCTCCGTCAGCACCGCGTCGTAGTCGTAGGAGGTCACGTCCGGGGTCAGCCGGCCGTAGTAGTTGGCTCCGTTCATAAAGCCGAAGCTGGTGCCGCCCTCGAACATATAGAGGTTCACGTGCCCCATGGACAGCAGCTTGTCCAGATCCCGGACGGACTGCTCCAGGTCGCCCCTGGCGTGTCCGCCGTTCCCCCAGTAGTCGAACCAGCCGATCCAGAACTCGGTACACATCAGCGGCCCCGTTGTCTGGCGGCGGAGCATCCCGAAGCGCTCCTTCGCCTTGGAGCCGAAGTTGGCGGTGGGCCAGACGCCCTCCACCGAGCCGCCCCGCTGCAGCTCCGCCTCCGGCCCGTCGGAGGTGATGAGCGGCACCGTGACGCCCAGAGCGCGCATCAGGTCCCGGAGCCACCGCAGATATGTTTTGTCGTTGCCATAGGAGCCGTACTCATTCTCCACCTGCATCAGGATCACCGGGCCGCCCCGGTCGATCTGCAGGGGGACGAGGCGCGCCATCAGTGCCCGGTAGTAGTCCTCCACATGGCGCTGGAAGGGCGGATAGGCGCACCGGAACCGCATCCCGTCCTCCGCCAGCAGCCAGGCGGGCAGGCCGCCCAGCTCCCACTCCGCGCAGATGTAGGGGGAGGGCCGCAGGATCACGTAGAAACCCAGCTCCTGGGCCAGCCGGACGAACCGCTCCACGTCCAATATGCCGTCGAACCGGAACTGGCCCTTCCTGGGCTCGTGGAGGTTCCAGGGGATGTAGGTCTCCACAGTGTTGCACCCCATGGCCTTCAGCTTCTCCAGCCGGTCCCGCCAATAGTCCGGCACCACCCGGAAGTAGTGGATGGAGCCGGAGATGATCTGGAACGGCGCGCCGTCCAGATAGAATGTGTCGCTGACCTCAAATCGCATGACTTTTCGTCCTCCTCCATATCATCGGGAAGCGCTTCTGTCAGAAAAACAGCGAAGCCCGCACCCATGGTCTACAATACCATGGAATGCGGGAGAAATCAACATTCTTGGGAGGTCCCGTTTTGTCACACGGCGCCCACGGAATTTTTCATTGGCGTTGTCATACTTTTTCCTGAAAGGAAAAGTATCATATTTCTCTCACAGTAACGCCATATTGTTCTAATTGAAGAACAGTATAAGCCTGTCTCAGCGTGTGACTCCGGCCAAGCCTCTACGGTTCGTATACCCCATTCAGCCCGACAAGAAACATGTATCAATTGCGTAGTGGAACGGAGCAACCAGCAGTAGGAATACGAAAAAAAACAGCAGTACCGATGAATGCTTTCTCTGGGGCCTACCCAACACCCATCTGCCCTTAACGCCCTTCCACACGGAGGGGATTCTCAAGGGGGCCAAAGCCCCCTTGAGCAACTTTTTGGTTACTTTTTGTTTGCACAAAAAGTAACCCAGGGTGCCGGCAGGCACTGAAAGACAGAATAAGAGGTGAAAGGGGCCGGAGGCCCCTTTTGATTTGCACTGTGGGGCTGCCGCCCCCGCTTGCGCCCCCCTAGAGCCTGGAAGCCCCCACCGCCTCCTGGTGCTGGCGGGCGTTCGCCAGCATCAGCTTCAGCCGGTTCTCCTGGTTGACCCGGGTGGCCCCCGCGTCATAGTCAATGGCCACGATGTTGATATCGGGGTTTCCCGCCTTGATGGGCTTCATCATGCCCTTGCCGCAGATGTGGTTGGGCAGGCAGCCGAAGGGCTGGGTGCAGACGATGTTGTTGACGCCCTTGTCCGCCAGCTCCAGCATCTCCGCCGTCAGCAGCCAGCCCTCCCCCATCTTGACCCCCATGCTGATGGTCCCCTGGACCAGCTCGATGGTGTGGGTGAAGAGAGTGGGCGGCGTGAACCGGCCGTGGGCCTTCACCGCCTCGATCATGTCCTTCTCCATGCCCACAAGGAATTTATAGGCAATGCGGTAGAGCAGCTGGGCCCTCTTGTTCATGCCGTACAGCTTCCGGTCCAGGATGTTGTTGTACACGCAGTAGAGGCAGAAGTCCAGCAGGCCGGGGATGACCACCTCGGCCCCCTCGTCCACCAGGAACTGCTCCAGGTGGTTGTTGCCCAGGGGGGAATACTTCACGAAAATTTCCCCCACGACGCCCACCTTCACCGTGTCCCGCGGCTCCACCGGCAGGGCGGCGAAGTCGTCCAGGATCTTTTGGTAGTTGGCCTTGACGTGCTTGTAGGTGGCCTTTCCCTCGGCCATCTCCTGGGCCAGGCGCTCGGTCCATTGGTCCGCCAGCGCCTGGGCGGCGCCCCGCTTCTTCTCGTAGGGCTTGGTCTGGTTCACCAGCGTCATCAGCAGGTCGCCGTACAGCACCCCGTACATCACCCGCTTCAACAGCGGCAGGGTCAGCTGGAACCCCGGGTGGTGCTCCAGGCCGGTCATACTGAGGCTGATGACCGGCACGTGGCCCAGCCCCGCCTTCTCCAGCGCCTTGCGGAGCAGGTGGATGTAGTTGGACGCCCGGCACCCGCCGCCGGTCTGGAACAGGATGAGGGCGACCTTGTTGGGATCGTATTTCCCGCTCTGGAGGGCGTCGATGAACTGGCCGATGACCAGGATCGCCGGGTAGCAGGTGTCGTTGTGGACGTACTTCAGCCCCGTCTCCGCGATGCGGGGCCCGCTAGTTTCCAGCAGCTCCATGTGGTAGCCAACCTTCTCCATCACCTGGCAGATGATCTTGAAGTGCATGGGCAGCATATTGGGCACCAGGATGGTGTGGGTGGTCTTCATCTCCTCGGTAAAGACCACATAGCCCTTTTCCTTGTCAACCATAAGAGATCACACCCCTTTCTCCTCCAGAGCGCCGATGAGGCTCCGCAGCCGGATCTTCACCGCGCCCAGGTTGGTGATCTCGTCGATCTTGATCTGTGTATACAGCTTTCCGGCGCTCTCCAGAATGCGCCGCACCTCGTCGGTGGTGATGGCGTCCACGCCGCAGCCGAAGCTGACCAGCTGCACCAGCTGGGTGTCGTCGTGCTCGCAGGCGTACTGGGCCGCCCGGTAGAGCCGGGCGTGGTAGGTCCACTGGTTCA
The DNA here is from genome assembly GCA_947589745.1 of uncultured Oscillospiraceae bacterium. GTDB lineage: Bacteria > Bacillota > Clostridia > Oscillospirales > Oscillospiraceae > Pelethomonas. Next base: position 27,281 of record CANQCS010000026.1, on the reverse strand, counting down.
GCACGTGGACCGGCACCGGGTCCGCCAGATGGCAGACGCTGTCCTCGCTGACCACCACGAAGCCCAGGGTGGCCGCCAGCTTGTCGATGCCGTGGCCGATCTCCGGGTCGATGTGGTAGGGCCGGCCCGCCAGGATCATGATGCGCTTGCCGTGGGCCCTGGCCCAGGCCACCGCCTCCTCGCCTTTTCTGCGGACGGCCAGCATGTGCTGCTCGTAGACGCCGAAAGCGTAGTCGATGGCCTTGCGCACCTCCCGCTTGGGGATGCCGGGGAACACCGGCTCCAGGCAGGCGTGGAGCTCCTTGGCCAGCTCGTGCTTGTTGTTGATGTTCAGGAACGGGTACAGGAAGTGGGTCCGCTCCAGGTCGTCCATGTTGCCGTGGAGCAGCTCGGAGTAATAGGCCACCACCGGGCAGTTGTAGTGGTTGTCCGTCTGGTGCTCGTCCACGTTGTAGGTGAGGCAGGGATAGAAGATGGCGTCCACCCCCCGCTCCAGCAGCACCTCCATATGGCCGTGCATGATCTTGGCCGGGTAGCAGGCGGTGTCGGAGGGGATGGAGAACTGGCCCTTGGCGTAGACCTTCCGGCTGGAGAGGCCGGAAACCTCCACCCGGAACCCCAGCCTGGTAAAGAGGGCGTGCCACAATGGCAGCAGCTCGTACATGCCCAGGGCCAGGGGCAGGCCGATGGTGCCCCGGAGCTCCGGCCCCGGCTGGAGGGCGGTGAGGGTATCCCGCTTCCACTGGTGCAGGTCGGGCACCTCCTCCGGGTTCTTGAGGCCCAGGCCCTTCTGGCACTGGTTGCCGGAGATGTACCGCTTGTTGCCGCCGAAGCTGTTGATGGTCAGGCGGCAGTGGTTGGTGCAGCCCTGGCAGGTGGCGGCCTTGGCCGTGTGCTGGAACAGGGACAGGCCCTCCGGGGTGATGATACTGCTCTTCTGCAGGTCCATGCAGTACAGCGCCGCGCCGTAGGCCCCCATGAGGCCCGCGATGGCGGGGCGGATCACGTTCTTGCCCAGCTCCAGCTCAAAGGCCCGCAGCACCGCGTCGTTGTAGAAGGTGCCGCCCTGGACCACTACGTGCTCCCCCAGCTCGTCGGCGGAGCCCGCCCGGATGACCTTGTAGATGGCGTTCTTCACCACGCTCACCGACAGGCCGGCGGAGATATCCTCCACCGTGGCCCCGTCCTTCTGGGACTGCTTGACGGAGGAGTTCATAAAGACGGTGCAGCGGGACCCCAGGTTCACCGGGGCATGGCTGTGGAGGCCCTTCTCCGCGAAGGCCGCCACGTCGTAGCCCATGGACCGGGCGAAAGTCTCGATGAAGGACCCGCAGCCCGACGAGCAGGCCTCGTTGAGCATGATGGAGTCGATAGCGCCGTTTTTGATCTTAAAGCACTTGATGTCCTGGCCGCCGATGTCCAGGATGAAGTCCACCTCCGGGCAGAAGTGCCGGGCGGCGGTGTAGTGGGCGATGGTCTCCACCACGCCCCGGTCCACGCCGAAGGCCGCCTGGATCAGCTCCTCGCCGTAGCCGGTGACGGCGCTGCCCCGGATGGTGATGCGCCCCGCGCACAGCCGGTAGATCTGCTCCAGCTGCTCCTTGACGATCTGGACCGGGTTGCCCCGGTTGGAGGCGTAGTAGGTATACAGCAGCTCCTTGTCCTCGCTGAGAAGGGCGACTTTCGTGGTGGTGCTGCCGCAGTCGATGCCCAGCCACGCGCCGCCGGAGTAGGTGGAGATGTCCCGCTCCACCACGGTGGCCTTGGCGTGCCGGGCCCGGAAGGCCGCGTACTCCTTCTCGTTCCGGAACAGGGGCGGCAGCAGGTTGGACTCGTCCCGCGCGGTGCGGCTCTCGCCGATCTGGGTGCGGAGCTGCTCCATGGTGAAGGTCTTGCCGCTCTTCTCGGCGTACAGCGCCGCGCCCATGGCCACGGCGAACCGGCCGTACTCCGGGAACACCGCCTGCTCGTCCGAGAGCCCCAGGGTCTCCTGGAACCGGATGCGCAGGCCCTTGCAGTAGTACAGCGGCCCGCCCAGGAACAGCACCTTGCCGCTGATCCGCCGACCCTGGGCCAGGCCCGCGATGGTCTGGTTCACCACCGCCTGGTAGATGCTGGCGGCCACGTCGGCGTGCTTGGCCCCCTGGTTCAGAAGGGGCTGGATGTCCGTCTTGGCGAACACGCCGCAGCGGGAGGCGATGGGGTACAGCCGGGTGCTCTCCAGGCTCAGCTCGTCCAGCTCGTCGGCGGTGACGTTCAGCAGCGTGGCCATCTGGTCGATGAAAGCCCCGGTGCCGCCGGCGCAGGAGCCGTTCATCCGCTCGTCCACGCCGCCGTCGAAGAAGATGATCTTGGCGTCCTCGCCGCCCAGCTCGATGACGGCACTGGTGTCGGGCTCCAGGCGGCGCACCACCTCGCCGGTGGCGAACACCTCCTGGACGAAGGGCACTTTGGCGGCCTCCGCCAGCCCCAGCCCGGCGGAGCCGGAGATGGCCGCGGTAAAGGACCGCTGCCCCACGTAGGGCGCGGCCTCACTCAGCAGCTCCATGGTCTTCTGCCGCACCTGGGAGAAGTGGCGCTGGTATTTTTCGTATGTAATATGTCCGTTCTCCACCACGACTACCTTGGCGGTGGTGGAACCGATATCGATGCCGAGGGTCAGTTTTTCGCTCATATCTTGCTCCAAAACCTGCGGGCTCAGGATTCTATACTGCCCACAGCGCTTGTGAGTCATTATATCATAAAGCCCTGTCCACGTTTGTTAAATCTTTGTTAAGGATTCTTGTGGCAACTTCCGTCGATTTTGCCGTCTGATACTTTTTTCCTGAAAGAAAAAGTATCAAAGCGAAAAGAGAACCTTACAAGCGCCGCCACAGGCGGGACCTGCTGCCAACCAGCGGGTAGCAATGTATTGATTTCACGGAAAAATTGTATTATAATGCGGCACAGCATCAAGATCAACAGGAAAGAAAGCGATCCAAAATGGCAAAAACCAGGAACAACACAGAGATTTTCGAGGAGATGCCGGTGTCCAAAGCGGTGCGGACCATGGCGGTCCCCACTATCATCAGCCAGCTCATCGTCCTCATCTACAATATGGCGGACACCTTTTTTATCGGCCGGACCAACGATCCGTACATGGTGGCCGGAGCGTCGCTGATCCTGCCGCTGTTCAACATTACCCTCTCCCTGTCCAGCCTGACGGGGGTTGGCGGCGGGGCGCTGATCTCCCGCCTGCTGGGGGAGAAGCGTCCGGAGGAGGCCGGGAAAGTGTACAGCTTCTGCGTGTACCTGAGCCTGCTGGTCTCCGCCCTGTTCTCCCTGGGGACGCTGGCCTTCATGGAGCCGCTGATGGGATTTCTGGGCGCCGGGCCGGACACCTTCGGCCACGCCAGCGGCTACGCCTTTTTTGTCATCGTCTGCGGCGGCGTCCCCACCGTCCTCTCCAACACCCTCTCCAACCTGCTGCGCAGCGTGGGCGAGTCCGGGAAGGCCGGGTTCGGCATCACCATGGGCGGCCTCATCAACATCGCCCTGGACCCGCTCTTTATGTTTGTCCTCCTGCCGGACGGCATGGAGATCATCGGCGCCGGGGCCGCCACCTGCCTCTCCAACTGCATCGCCTGCGGTTACTTCATGGCGGTGCTGTTCCGAATGCGGGGGCGGGAGCAGATCCTCCGGCTGGGCCCGCCGCTGGACCTGCCCTCTAGGAAGAGCCTCTCCGGCATCTTCTCCGTGGGCGTCCCATCCGCCATCGCCACGCTGCTCTTTGATCTGGACTACATCGTCATCGACCGGCTCATGGCCGGATACACGGACATTGCCCTGGCCGCCGTGGGCATCGTCCTGAAGGCGGAGCGGCTGCCGCTGAACGTGGGCATCGGCATCTGCCAGGGCATGGTGCCCATCGTGGCCTACAACTTCTCCGCCCGGAATTACGCCCGCATGGACGCCGTGAAGCGGTACTCCCTCCGGCTGGGCCTGACCTGCGCCGCCGTCAGCATCCTGCTCTATGAGTGTTTCGCTGGGCAGATCATGGGCATCTTCATCCGCGACGCCCAGACCGTGGCCCTGGGGACGGGGTTCCTGCGGGTCCGTGTCCTGGCCACGCCGCTGATGTTCCTCAGCTTCTTCCATGTCCACCTGTTCAACGGCTTCGGCGAGGGCGGCTACGCCCTGTTTCTGGGCGTCATGCGCTGGCTGGCGTTCAACATCCCCATGCTGTTCCTCCTGGACCGGCTCTTCGGCATGTACGGCGTGGTCTGGGCCCAGGTGACGGCGGATGTGCTGACAGTGGCCCTCTCCTTCTGGGTCTACCGCCGCTACGCCCGCCGCAGCTTCCCCCCGTCCGCCGCCTGACCGTTCATCCTTTTTCTTGAAAGAAAAAGGATCAAAAAGAACTTTAACCTCGCTCTCAAGGCGCTGCGAACCCTGCATTTCCGCACGGTGACGACAGATCGATCCAGCTGAAGGATTGTACATTAAAGATGGAGAGAGCCTGTGGGCCCTCCCCGCGAAACAAATAAGGGGGACAGCCATCAGGCTGTCCCCCTGTTCTGCTTTTTACTGTTGTCTGTTCTGCCGGATTACCGGTCCTCGACCTCGTTGTCCTTCTTGAAGGAGAAGGCCATACCGAGCATGGAGAGAATGGCCATCAGCATCCACAGGCCCTTCTTGCTCTTGTCGCCGGTCTGAGGCACATCGTCCATCGGGACGTCCTCGTCGGGGATCTCGGTCAGCGGGGGTTCCTCGTCGGGGATCTCCACCATCGGAGGCTCCTCATCGGGGATCTCCACCATGGGGGGCTCCTCGTCCGGGATATCCGTGGTCGGAGTGTCCGTATCGGGAATGTCCGTGGTGGGAGGCGTCACATCGGGGATATCCGTGGTCGGGGGCGTCGTGTCGGGAATGTCCGTCGTCGGAGGCGTCACGTCAGGAATATCGGTAGTCGGAGGCGTGATGTCCGGGATATCGGTCTGGGGAGGAGTATCCGGGGGATTATCCGGCGGGTTGTCCGGGGGATTGTCCGGCGGATTCTCGGGAGGCGGATTGTCCGGCTCATCCGGCTCATCCGGGGTGTCATAGGTGTTGGTGATGGCCAGCGCGCTGCTCTGTCCGGCTTCCACCGCCACAGCGCCCGCGCCGCTCACGGTCCAGCTCCAACCAATGATGCTGGCATCCAGCTCCTCCACGGTGTAATCGCCGGGGAGCAGGTCCTCCAGGGTCACGGTGCCCGCGCCGTTGATGGTCACGGTCTCACTGTAGCCGTCCGGGCCGGTCACCAGGAAGGTGTAGGTCCGCACCGCCGCGGCCACGCCGCCGCCCACCACGCGCTTGGTGATGGTCAGGGAGCCGGTCTCCGGGGTGTAGGTGTTGGTCACGGTGGCCTGGGCGGTGTTGCCGTCGCCGGTCACGGTGGCGGTGGAATCGCCGGTGACCTCCAGGGTGTAGCCCTGGATGCTGGCGTCCTGCTCGGTGATGGTGTACTCGCCGGGGACCAGATTATCCAGGGTGGCGGTGCCGCCGCCGGTGATGGACACGGTCTCGCTGTAGCCGTCCGGGCCGGTCACGTCAAAGGTGTAAACCTTATTGGCCGCCTCGTCGCCGCCGCCCACGATGCTCTTGGTGATCTGGAGAGCGCCCTCGATTTTGGTGTAGGTGTTGGTCACGGTCATGGAGTTCTGTCCATCGGCCTTGACTTCGACCTCGCCGCCGCCCACGACCGACAGGTTGTAGCCATCGATCTTCGCATCTTCTTCGGTGACGGTGTAGGTGCCGGGCTTCAGGTTGTTGAGGCTGGCGCTGCCCGGACCGGTGATGGTCACGGTCTCGCTGTAGCCATCCGGGCCGGTGACGGTGAAAGTGTAGGTCTCGTTGGCTGCCTCAGGGCAGTCGCCTTCGATCGCCTTGGTGATCTTCAGGGAGCCCACCTTCTCGGTGTAGGTGTTGGTGACAGTGGCCTCGGCGGTCTTCCCGGCCTCGACCTCGACCTCGCCGTCGCCTTTGACGGTCCAATTCCAGCCCTCAATGCTGGCGTCGGCCTCGGTAACGGTGTAGGTGCCGGGGTCCAGGTTCCGCAGGGTCTCGCTCTCACCGTCCTTGAGGGTCACGGTCGCGCTGTAGCCGTCCGGGCCCGAGACGTTGAAGGTGTAGGTCTGGCCTTCCGGAAGCGTCCCTTCGCCCTCGACGACCTTCTTGATGGTCAGGGAACCGGTGGGATTGCTGGAGGGAGGCGGCGGAGGTGTCTGGGTGTTGGTGATGATATAGGTCCAGCCGGAGCCGGTGGTCGTTTCGCCGGTGGATTTGTCGAAGCTCGCACCGGTGGTCGGGCCCTCGATGGTGGTGGTGTAGCCCGTGAACGGGTCCTCCTCTACGGTCCACTTGGGGCCGCTGGGCAGCTCATCCCAGGTGTAGGACCAGCCATTTACATCACTCAGGACAACTTTGTCGTATTCTTCGCCATCCTGGAGCAGATGTACGGTGACCTCAGCGCCCTCGGGGGCGGTGTTGGAGCCGTCGTTTTTGACCCACTTCTTGTTGACGGTCAGAGAGGTGGTTTCGCCCTCCGGGGAGTTGGTAATGGTGATGGAACCGTCTTCATTTTTCGTGGACTTGGCGGTGTAGCCTTCAATTTTCTCCTCCACGACCTCGAACTCCTGGTCGCTGGGGAGATCCTGGAAGGTGTGGGTCCAGTTGTTCTCGGCCTTCAGAACCACAGTCTCCACAACCTTGCCGCCCTGGGTCTTGTTGACCAGGTCAACAGTGACCTCCGTAATCCCGTTGGGGTTGTCGTCGCTCCAGGTCTTCTTGACGGTCATCTCGGTGTCGGTGTTCTCGCCCATAATCAGGGTGCCGTTGCAGGCGATGCCACCGCCCTCACCGGCGGTATTGCCGGTAATCTTAAGGGAGTAATAGCCGTCAACGGTACCATCGGTCTCACTGTGGAGAGCAACAGTGTCCTCCGCCTTATCACTCAGGAAAGCAGTCATATCCTCAATAGGAGTTTTACCATCACTGAATCGGGGGTTGTTGTCTTCATACCAGTTGATAGGAGTGCCATCGTAGAGGCGAGTGGCCAAGTGTAGACTTTTCTCATATGGCCAGTTATCACAGGAGAAGAAATCGTCACCTTTGTAGGAGGCGGTGCCATCAGTAATCAGGCTGCCAGTGGTAGAGTAGAAATACCCAGCACCATTATTGCAAAACCAGATGTTTCCACCCATTTGGCTGCCGCTGGACACTTCATTTCCATAGACAGCAACGTTTTTCAGCTGTAGATTAGTGTAATTGTGAACATAGACGCCACCACCAATGGCACCCGTCTGCCCTTTTGCAGGCATATAGGGGTCCTCAGTGTAGCTCTTGTTGCCAGAAATGATACCGCTCTTAAGGGTAACCACAGCACTTCTACCTTCAATGTAGAGGCCGCCGGCATAGACGCCAACCTCACCAGTAGCGATGTTATTCTTGATAGTGCCGTTTTCCATTGTGAAGGATCCATTGATGACACAGATGCCGCCGCCGTAGGTCGCTCGGGAACTATTCATGCCGTAACCAGCTTCAATAACCATACCAGCCTGGTTATTGCTGACCTCGCCGCCGTTCATGATAAAGCTGCCACCTTCAACATAAACGCCGCCGCCAAAAGCAGAGCTACCGCCGATGGCCTTATTGCCAGTGATTGCGCCGCCGTTCATAGTAGCAACGCCGCCCGAGAGTACCGTGAGGCCTCCGCCATGCATAGAAGCGAAGCCGGTGATGGTGCAACCATTCAGGACCAGTTCGCCCATGACACCAATGGGAGAAGCACTCAATTGGGGTTTTACTTTGGTTTCTTCAGCAGAAAGGGCCACATTGTTCAAAGTAAGTGTGCCGCCGGGATAGACGTCAAAAATAGAATCGTCGTTCCCGTCACGAGTGATGGTGCTGCCGTTGCCGTTGATGGTAATGGCCTTTTTAATGGGAATTGCCTCGCTGACAGTGTACGTCCCCTCAGCATCCAGGTCGACCGTACCACCATCAGCAGCACTTTCAATCATAGCAGCCAAATCATTTTCGGCCACAGCGCTGATTTCCGCCTCGTCAGCGGGCGGCTCATTCGCGTCCTTCGTAGCGCGGCACTCCTCCGTGTGGGTGTGCTCTTCCAGTTTGCAGCTCAGATTCTTGTAGCAATCGTCCGTGTGCTTGTGGTCCACGGTATGGCCGCAGAGATAATTCCCCTCAGCATCGACCGGGCACTCCTCGGTGGGATGCTCCTCCAGGTTGCAGAACAGCTGGTAGCACGCGCTGGTGTGCTCGTGCGCTTCGCTCTCCTCCAGGCCGCAGCTGTAGGTGGTGACCTCGGTATAGCACTCGTCGGTGTGCTCGTGGCCCTCGGCCTCCTCCAGCCCGCAGATCAGGGGCTTGGTCTCGGTGTAGCACTCGTCGCTGTGGGTGTGGCCCTCGACCTCCTCCAGCCCGCAGGTGTAGGTGGTGGTCGTGGTGTAGCACTCGTCCGTGTGGGTGTGGCCAGCGCTCTCCTCCAGCCCACAGGTGGTCTCGAAGCAGCTGGCGTTGTGGGTATGCTGGGTCTTCTCCGTATCAATGTTGCCGTTGTCGTCATAGACAACGGTTTCCGTGCAGACCAGCGTCCGGCAGGCCGCAGAGTGGAGATGGCCCTCGCTCTCCTCCTGGCCGCAGGTCAGCTCCTTTTCGACCACAGGACCGCAGGCATCCGTATGGGTGTGGCCCTCGGCCTCGTCCTGGACGCAGGTCAGCTCCCGGACCGGCTCGCCGTAGCAGTCGTCGGTGTGCTTGTGGCCCTCGACTGCCTCCTGGCCGCAGGTCAGCTCCTTAGTGGTCGTGGGAATGCACTCCTCGGTGTGGGTGTGGCCTTCGCCTGCATTCTTGCCGCAGATCAAAACCGGCTCGCTATAGCACTCCGCCGTATGGGTATGCTCGGTTTTGCCGCAGGTATAGGTCTCATCATCGCCAGAGGTGTCCGTGCTCGCCGCAAAGGCCGTTACATTGATCAGGCCCAACGAAAGGTTCAGGGCCAGAACGATGGCCAGCAGCTTGTGAATCCTCTTCCGCAGCTTCATTGCAGTTCCTCCTCTACTGTTATAATATCGTCCACATGGTGTTTGTTTCTTGTTGTATTTACTATAGCATAAAAAACTGGCAAAATCTGTACTTTGTGAATTTGACAGGTTTTCCGATGAATTTGGCAAATCCATCCTAAAAAATTTTCTTTCCGGAGCCAATAAAAAAACATACATTCTATAAAAACTGACATATACGTCACTGTACCCTCCCACCCGCCCGGGCCTCCGAAGTCACCGCAGCCCCGCCGCGCAGGAGACGATTTTCTCCGTGCAAATCCCGAAAATTTGCATTGCTTTTGCTGAAGGCATGCGCTATAATGTGGAGAAGTCAAAACAGGGATTTCGACACCCCCCGTTCCCGGCGCAAAGGTACCCGGCGAATGACAGGCGGCGCGGACGCTTCGCCTTCTTGTCTGCGCCAAAATAAATATTTCGTATCTATAATAGTATATAGCAAAATTTGAGAGACGCGCCGTTCCCGTGTGAGGACAAAAAAATCCCCGGTGTATGCTCAGCATACACCGGGAGATGATAGCACCGCCGGACCGATATCAGAACACGAACAGTACGCACCAGTAGCGCATCCCCTGCTCAATGTCGTCGTAATACCCCACGCCGACCCGCGTGAAGTCGGGATTGAGGATGTTGTCCCGGAAGCCCTCGTTGTCCATCCAGGCGCTCAACACATCCTCCGGGGAGGGATAGCCTCCGGCGATGTTCTCGCCACTGAAGCTGTAAGCGATCCCGTTCTCGGTCAGGACTGTTTTATAGTTGCTGCCGTCTGGCCTCGTGTGGGAGAAAGAATCCTTGATCTCCTGGGCGCGGGTCTCCGCCGCAAGGGAGAGTTCCCTGGACTCCTCCACAGCCGCCAGGCCCACGTTCTTCCGCTCCGCGTTCATCAGGTCTGCCAGCTGGTCCTGGATCGCGGCGGACAGGGCCTCTCCGCTCTCACCGGGCAAATCGGCCAGAGGAATGTCCTCGTCCGCGATGATAATATCTCCGCTTGGGCTGGCCAGCATCCCCGAGACATCGGGCTCCCCGAAACTGCTGTACCCCCAGACAAAACTCCGGAGCGAGTAGGAGCATAGCACGACGAGCAAAACAATTGCAGCGCATGCCGTGGTTCTCTTCATTTTCATCGGGTCCGCCCTCCATTATACACATAATATCAATTTCGTACTCGTTCGTAATTTGTTAGTATTTTATCCTGATAAGCTCCATTTGTCAAGATATAAATGTATTTTATTCGGAGTGAAAAAAGAAATGAGAAAAGCTTCGTTAGAATATCTGGATTTTTTTTGCATTGATATTGCAGCCATAGAAATTTCGCTGCTGGCCACCTGGTTCATCCACAGCCATATCGCCCCCACCAGCTCCGTGGCCCTCTGGAACCTGAGCATGGTACTCCCCGTGTTCCACTGGTTTCTGCTTCTCCTGCTCGAGCCCTACCAGGGCGTTCTCCAGCGGGGATATCTGCGGGAGCTGGCCGCCCTTCTCAAGCTCCAGACCTGTTCCTTCGCCCTGGTGGTGTTCTTCTTCTTTTTCCTGAACGTGGTGTCCCGGCCCAGAAGAAGCCAGCTTCTGATCTACCTCCTGGTGGTGATCCCGCTGACCTACACGCTGCGGTTTATGCACAAATTCCGCCTGAAGCGCCTCTACACCGACCTGAACCACACCCGTCAGATCCTCGTGGTCACCACCGAGGACCTGGCCCGGGAGATGATCGGCGAGATCACCAGCTCCGTGATCCGGAACTACCAGTTCTTCGGTCTGGCGGTGATCGACCGTGACATGGCGGGGGAACGGATCGAGAACGTTCTGGTCACGGCCAACCGGGACGGCCTGATCGAATACGCCAAAACCAACGTGGTGGACGAGGTGTTCCTCAACCTGCCGGAGGACTCGGCGTATAACCTGCAGCTGGCCCAGCAGTTTCTGGGCATGGGCATCTCGGTCCACATCAACATGGAGGAGGCCTACCAGCGCCTCCCCAACCGGAGGATCGAGAATATGTTCGGGTACGACGTGCTGACCACCACCATGAGCCCCATCTCGGTTCGGCAGTCCCTGCTGAAGCGGCTCATGGACATTGCCGGCGGCATCGCCGGGTGCCTCATCACCGTCGTTCTGACCGTCATCATCGGCCCCATCATCTTTATCAAATCCCCCGGGCCCATTTTCTTCTCCCAGTACCGGGTGGGCAAAAACGGCCGGATCTTCAAGATCTACAAATTCCGCTCCATGTATATGGACGCGGAGGAGCGGAAGAAGGAGCTGATGGCCCAGAACAAGATCCAGGACGGGATGATGTTCAAGATGGACGACAATCCCAGGATCATCAAGGGCATCGGCCACTTCATCCGGAAAACCAGCCTGGACGAATTTCCCCAATTCTTCAACGTGCTGAAGGGCGAGATGTCCATGGTGGGGACGCGGCCGCCCACGCTGGACGAGTACCGGCGCTACAGCCCCAGCCACAAGCGGCGTCTGGCCATGGCCCCCGGAATTACCGGCCTGTGGCAGGTCAGCGGGCGCAGCAACATCACGGACTTCAACGAGGTGGTCCGGCTGGACGCGGAGTACATCGAGAACTGGAGCCTGTCCGGGGACATCAAGATTCTTCTCAAAACGCTGAAGGTCATCCTATATGGCGACGGTGCCGCCTGATACTTTTTCTTGAAAGAAAAAGTATCAAAAAGAACTTTGACCTCGCTTCCAAAATACTGCAATTCTTAGTTTTCCGCACGGTAACGATACATAGCTTTAGCGGAAGAATGGCATGATATGCGCCTGGAGAAAAAAGTCCGTTGTCCTTTTCCGCCAAAAGGATTCGCCGTGGGCCGCCTGATACAGCAGGCGGCCCGCTTTTTTGCTGCAAAGGAACCTCCCGCCGGTCAAACGCCCCGCTTTCTCTCTTGACACAGGCTTTCAATTATGCTACAATTAACCAAAAAGTTAAATGAGGTGAGCGCCGTGTGAGCCTGCAAAACACGCTCCGCGCCCTGGCGGATCCCACCCGCCGGACCATCCTGAATCTGCTGAAACAGGGCAGCCTCCCCGCCGGGGAGATCGCCGCCTGCTTCGACATGAGCGTCCCGGCGGTGTCTAAGCACCTGGCGGTGCTGAAGGAGGCCGGGCTGGTCCGGGACCGCCGGGAGGGCAAATACATCTACTACGAGCTCAACGCCTCCGTGCTGGAGGAGGTCCTGCTGTGGCTCAACGATCTGAAAGGGGAATGACCATGAAAAAACTGGAGAAAATCATCTGTGCGATCATGCTCCTCTCCCTGGTGGGGACGGCGGCGCTTATCGCCCTGTCGCCGGAGACGGTCCCCGCCCACTACAACTTTGCCGGGGAGGTGGACCGGATGGGCAGCCGGTACGAGGCCCTGGTCTGGCCCATATTCGTGGTGGTGATGGGACTCTTTTTCCTGGCCGTCGCCCGGTACTGCCGCAAAAAGGGGGAGACCGGCAGTGAAAAGTTCACTCTCTATACCGGAATCTGCATCACCCTCTTTGAGGCGGCCCTGGGGTTCTACTTTACCTGCAAGGGCATCCTCTACGACCCCGCCGCCGTCCCCCAGGCGGGGATGGACCAGTCCATGCAGTTTGTGGGCGTCGCCATCGGCGTCCTGCTGGTAGTGCTGGGCAACGTCATGCCCAAGGCCCGGCGCAACGCGCTCTTCGGCCTGCGGACCAAGTGGAGCATGGCCAGCGACAGCGTGTGGCAGCGGAGCCAGCGCTTCGGAGGGATCTCCGGCGTGGTCTGCGGCCTGGCGATGATCGTCCTCTCCATCTTCGTCCCCGGTATGTGGAACCTGCTGGCCATGACCGCCGTTACCGCCCTGTGGGTCGTGCTGTGCGTGGCCGCCTCTTACCGCTTCTACCGGCAGGAGCAGTCCCGCCCACAATCATAATCCTGGCTTTCCCGGCAAAAACGGGAGGCTGCCGAATCGGCAGCCTCCCGTTTTGATTTTGATAGAGTTATGGGATACCCTAGCATCATACTATTCTTCCATTAGAAGTATACTTCGTTACCGTGTGGGAAATGTAGGTATTGCAGTGTTTTGAGAGCGATGTTAAAGTTCTTTTTGATACTTTTTCTTTCAAGAAAAAGTATCAGGCGTCGAGAATCGCCATGAACTCGTCCCCGGTGATGGTTTCCTTCTCATAGAGGTACTTGGCCAGCTCGTCCAGCTTGGCCCGGTCCTTCTCCAGGATATCTAGTGCCTTCTGGTGGCTCTCCTTCACCAGCTCCACCACCTTCCGGTCGATGAGGGCCTGGGTGTCCGCGGAGCAGGCCAGGGAGGCGTCGCCGCCCAGGTACTGGTTGTTCACCGTCTCCAGGGCCACCATGTCGAAGTCCTCGCTCATACCGTAGCGGGTGATCATGGCCCGGGCCAGCTTGGTGGCCTGCTCGATGTCGTTGGAGGCCCCGGTGGAGATGGTGCCGAAGCGGATCTCCTCTGCCGCCCGCCCGCCGGTCAGCGTGGCGATCTTGGCCTCGATCTCCTCCTTGGTCATCAGGTAGTGGTTCCCGGTGTCCACCTGCATGGTGTAGCCCAGGGCCCCGGAGGTCCGGGGGATAATGGTGATCTTCTGCACCGGCGCGGAGTGGGTCTGCCGGGCGGCCACCAGGGCGTGGCCGATCTCGTGGTAGGACACGGTCCACTTCTCCTGGTCCGTCAGGATGGCGTTCTTCTTCTGGTATCCGGCGATGACCACCTCGATGCTCTCCTCCAGGTCGCTCTGGGTGACCAGCTTCCGGCCGTCCCGGACCGCCCGCAGGGCGGCCTCGTTGACGATGTTGGCCAGCTCCGCGCCGGACGCGCCGGAGGCCATCCGGGCGATCTGGGTGTAGTCCACATCCTCGGCGGCCTTGATCTTCCGGGCGTGGACCCGCAGGATGGCCTCCCGGCCCTTCAGGTCCGGCAGCTCCACCGGCACCCGCCGGTCGAACCGGCCTGGGCGGGTCAGCGCCGGATCCAGGGACTCCGGCCGGTTGGTGGCGGCCAGGATGATGACGCCGGTGTTGCCCTCGAAGCCGTCCATCTCCGTGAGCAGCTGGTTCAGGGTCTGCTCCCGCTCGTCGTTGCCGCCGATCTGGCCGTCCCGCTTCTTGCCGATGGCGTCGATCTCGTCGATGAACACGATGCAGGGTGCCTTCTCCTTGGCCTGCTTGAAGAGGTCCCGGACCTTGGAGGCGCCCATGCCCACGAACATCTCCACGAACTCCGAGCCGGACATGGAGAAAAAGGGCACGCTGGCCTCACCGGCCACGGCCTTGGCCAGCATGGTCTTGCCGGTGCCCGGAGGGCCCACCAGCAGCACGCCCTTGGGCATGGACGCGCCGATCTCCTGATACTTGGACGGGTCGTGGAGGTAGGACACGATCTCCGCCAGGTTCTCCTTGGCCTCGTCCTCCCCGGCCACGTCGGAGAACTTGATGCCCTCGGAGGACTGGACGTAGATCTTGGCGTTGCTCTTGCCCATACCGCCGAACATCATGGCGTTGGGCCCGCCCATGTTCTTGGTCATCTTCCGGGAGATGAGCTGGCCGATGCCGATAAAGACGGCGATGGGCAGCACCCAGCTCAGCAGGGCGCTGAGCAGCGGGCTGGTCCGCTCGATAGGCACGCCGGAGAACTTCGCGCCGGAGGCGTACAGCCGCTCGGTCAGGCCGGGGTCCGGCATCATGCCGGTCTCGTAGACGGTGGTGCCGTCCTTGTCCGTGAACAGGATCTGGTTCTCCTGCTCCTGGACCTCCACCACACCGACCTCGCCCCTCTCGGTCATGGACATGAAGGTGCCGTAGTCCACCTCCCGGATCTGCCGCTGGGCCAGCCAAGGCATGGCCAGGAAGTTGAACAGCGCCAGGATCAGCAGGGCGACGCAGTAGTAGAAGATCAGGGGCTTTTTGGGCGTCTTGACTTCGTGCATAACAGGATCCTCCTCAAGTGATAATTTGATGAAACGTATCTATCTGAAAGCCTGTATCTACCAGAACTTTTTCTTCTTCATGATCCACAGGCACAGCAGGACGATCAGGACGCTGGCCCCGATGACCACCGGATAGCCGTACTTCCAGGTGAGCTCCGGCATCCCGGTAAAGTTCATCCCGTACCACCCGGCCACCAGGGACAGGGGCAGGAAGATGGTGGTGACGATGGTGAGGATCTTCATGATCCGGTTCTGCCGGATGTCGATCTCCGCCTGGAACAGCTCCCGCACCTGGAGCCCGTACTCCCGCAAAGTCTGGGCCTCGCTCTGGAGCCGCCCGATGCGCTTCTCCACCAGGTGGAACTCCCGCAGCTCGCTCTCCGCAAAGGAACCGTTCTCGTTCTCCTCCAACGTGCAGACCATGTCCTCCAGCTGGGTATAGTAGCGAATCCAGCGGGCGGTCTCCTTCCGCAGCGCCGTCATGCCGGGGGTGAGCCCCTCCAGCCGCCCGGCCAGGATGCTGTCCTCCACCCCGGTCAGCTGGTCCTCCAGCTCCTGGAGGTGGTGCAGGTCCTTGGCCAGCAGCAGCTCCATGAACTCATAGAGGAATCCGCCGGTGCCGCCGCCCGCCTGTCCGCCCTCCCGCCGCAGGTGCTGGACCATGGAGTGGGCCATGCCGGTATCGTCGCAGAGGATGACCCAGCCCTCCGCCAGAAGATACCCGAAGGCGATAGGCATTCCGCTCTTGGTCTGCCTGGGGGTGACGATGGAGCCGCAGAGGCACCCGTGGCGGGGCTCCACCTTGCACACCCTGGCGTCCCGGGGGGAGGGGGTGTGACAGAGGATCTCCCTGAGCCCCGGCGCGGTGGTCCCCTGGACCAGCTCCTCGGAGGTCAGCAGGACAAGGGTGCTGTCTCCGGCGTTCGGGCCTTGCTCGATGGGGGCCAGAGCGGCGCTGATGTTGTACAGATACATGGAGGCCTCCCACGGTATGGCGGCTGCCATTGCCATACCGCTTTATTGATTCATCTCCTGGTGGTCATGGTGTCCCAGGTGAAAGAGCACCACGGGCTTGTTCCTGCGCCGGGCGTCGGTGCGGCCCTCGGCGTGGATCTCTCCAGCGGCCATCAGCGCGTACTTGGTCAGCGCGGGCCCCACCAGCTCATACACCAGCACGGAGAACAGCACCACATTGCGGATCACAGCGCCGTCCTGGAGCTGCTGGGCGGTGAGGGCCATGCCCAGGGAGACGCCGGCCTGGGGCAGCAGGGTGATGCCCAGGTATTTCGTGATATCGGCGTTGCACTTTGTGAGGGTGCAGCTCCCGTATGCCCCGGTGTACTTGCCCAGGGAGCGGGAGAGGATGTACACCGCGCCGATGAGCAGCACCATGGGGTCGGACAGGATGCGCAGATCCAGCTCCGCCCCGGAGAGCACGAAGAACAGCACATACAGTGGGGCGGTCCAGTCGTCGATGTGCTCCATCAGGCTCTCGGAGAAGTCACAGATGTTGCAGAACACGGTCCCCGCCATCATGCACACCAGCAGCAGGCTGAAGCTGATGTGGACCCCGGCCACGTCGAACTCCGCCATGGAGGCGCTGACGGTGAACAGCACACAGGAGATGGAGAGACACAGCCGCTTGCTGCCGGAGTGGAAGTACCGTTCCACCCAGTTCAGGACCAGCCCGGCCAGGGTACCCAGCAACAGGGACAGCACGATCTCCAGCACCGGCTCCACCAGCACGCTCTTCAGACTGACCGCGCCGCTCTCCAGGGCGGTGGCGATGCCGAAGGAGGCGGCGAACAGGACCAGCCCTACCGCGTCGTCGATGGCCACCACCAGCAGGAGCAGCTTGGTCAGCGGCCCCTCCGCCTTGTACTGCCGCACCACCATCAGCGTGGCGGCGGGGGCTGTGGCGGCGGCGATGGCCCCCAGGGTGATGGCCGACGACAGGGAGATCACCTGGGGGAACGCGAAGTGCAGCGCCGCCAGCGCGATATCCACCAGGGCCGTGGTACACACCGCCTGGAGGATACCCACCGTCACCGCCTGGCGGCCCATGTGCTTCAGCTGCTCCAGCCGGAACTCGTTGCCGATGGTGAACGCGATAAACCCCAGGGCCATCTGGGAGATCAGGTCCAGGCTCTCCACCTGTTCAGGGGTTCGGAACCCAATGCCCAGCGCCCCCAGGCAGAACGGCCCCAGGAGCACGCCTACCACCAGGTAGGCGGTGACAGCGGGGAGCTGGAGCTTCTTGGCCAGCCGGGTCATCAACAGGCCGCCGAACATGGCGGCGGACAGCTGCATCAGTGTTTGCATATCGAATACGCCTCCAAACTGCCGTCAGGAAGAGGGGCGTTCGTTGGAGGAGCGCAGTCGTGTCATGGGACCGGATCGCGGGCTCACAGGGCCGGGAACTGGGCGTGCGCCCATCCAATGGGCTTTCCTTTTTCTGGATTTCGTAAAGAGAGTAGTCCCGAATTATGAAACATGTATGTTTTAAATATGAACAAATCGTTAATTTTAGCACTCATCGCAAAAGAGTGCTAGCCCCATGCCGTCAAAAAACTTGGCCCGGAAGCTCTCCGGGCCAAGTTTGATCCGCTTATTCTCCGTGAAATTCCTCGTACTCCTCGATGGCATCCAGGAATGCCTTCCCGTACCGGCTGGCCTTTGCCTGCCCCACCCCGGACACCTCCAGGAACTCGTCCATGGTGTGGGGCCGCTTCTCGGCCATGTCCGCCAGGGTGGCGTTGGAGAAGATGATGTACAGCGGCACCCCCTCCTCCTGGGCGATCTGGTAGCGGACAAATTTCAGCGCGGTCATCAGCTCGCCGTCGGTCTGAGCGGATGCGGCGGGACGGCTCCGGGGCGGACGCTCCGCCCTGTCCCGGCGAGACCTCCGCTCGGGCTGCGGCTCGGGCTGTTCCTCCGCTCGGAGGGTCAGCGTCACCGGCCGGCCCCGGAACAGGACCTCCCCCGCCCTGGCGGTGAGCCGCAGGGTGCTGTGCTCGGCCTCGGTGACGAGGTACCCCTCCGCCTCCAGCCGCTCGATATACTGCCGCACCCGCTCCCGGGAGACGGTCCGGAGCAGGCCGTAGGTGGAGAGGCCGTCCAGCTCCAGCTCCTTGATCCGCTTGTCCCGGCTGCCCCGAAGCACCCGGACGATCAGCGCCGTGCCCACGTAGTACCCCAGCTTGTCCCGGACCCGCTTGACGCAGGACAGCACCATCTGGGCCTCCCGGGTGATATCCACCTGCCGGTACTGCATCAGGCAGTTGCCGCAGTTCCCGCAGCGGGCGGGGGCCTCCTGGCCGAAGTAGTCCAGGATGTGGGCGCGGAGGCAGCCGGTGGTCTTGCAGTAGCCCACCATGGCGTCCAGCCGCCTCCGGTCCTGGGCCCGGACCATAGCCTGCTTCTCCGGGGTCATCTCCTCGTTGTCCTCGCCGCTGTGCTCCAGGAGGAATCTCGCGGTCTGGATGTCGCCGTCGGACCAGAGCAGGATACAGTCCGCCGCCTCGCCGTCCCGGCCGGCGCGGCCCGCCTCTTGGTAATAGGCCTCCAGGCTCTTGGGCATGTTGTAGTGGATGACAAAGCCGACGTTGGACTTGTCGATGCCCATGCCGAAGGCGTTGGTGGCTACCATGACGGTCTTCCGGTCGAACTGGAAGTCCTCCTGGTTCTGCCGCCGCTCCTCGTCAGTGAGCCCCGCGTGGTAGCGGGTGGCGGGAATCCCCTGGGCGTTCAGCTCCGCGCAGACCTTCTCCACGTTGGCCCGGGTGGCGCAGTAGACGATGCCGCTCTTCCCCTGGCGCTCCGCCAGCAGGTCCAGCAGCGCCGGCAGCTTCTCCTTGGTCTTGGTCACGTCGAAGAACAGGTTGGGCCGGTCGAACCCCGTCACCGTCACCGCCGGGTCCCGGAGGCCCAGCAGCTCCACGATATCCCGCCGGACCTCCGCCGTGGCGGTGGCGGTGAAGGCCGCCACCACCGGGCGGCTGGGGAGCTTTTCCAAAAACTCCGGGATGCGGAGATAGCTGGGCCGGAAGTCCTGTCCCCACTGGGAGATGCAGTGGGCCTCGTCCACCGCCGCCAGTGACACGGCCTGGGTCCGCAGCAGGCCCAGAAACCGCTCGCTGCCCAGCCGCTCCGGGGCCACGTAGATCAGCTTGTACAGCCCCAGGTCGATGCCCCGGCAGGCGTCAAAGAACTCGTCCGTGGTCATGGAGCTGTTGAGGAACACCGCCCCCACGCCGCTGGCCCGGAGGGCCGCCACCTGGTCCTTCATCAGGGAGATAAGGGGCGAGATGACCAGCGTCACGCCGGGCAGCAACAGGGCGGGCACCTGATAGCACATGGATTTTCCCCCGCCGGTGGGCATGACCCCCAGGGCGTCCCGGCCGGAGAGCACCGCGTCGATCAGCGCCTCCTGTCCGGGGCGGAAGGTGTCGTGGCCGAAGTACCGGCGGAGGACGGTGTGTTTGTCCATCGTCACACCAGGTCCACGGCAAAGAGGGCTCCGGCCCCGCCGGTGTGGACGAAGAGGATATCCTCGCTGTCCCCGAAGTACCCGCTCTCCAGCAGCCGGAAGAACCCGGCCAGTGCCTTCCCGGTGTACACCGGGTCCACCAGGATGCCCTCCAGCCTGGCCAGCCGCCGCACCGCCGCGCAGCCCTCCGGGCTGGGGATGGCGTAGCCGGGCCCGATCTCATACTCGATGTGGATGTCGTCCCGCTCCACGGGCACGTCACTCTCCAGCAGTTCCCTGGTGCCCTGCATCAGGTCAAACGCGATATCGGCAAAGGGGTCGTCACAGACGCCGATGCCCACGGACCGGCACCCCGGCAGGAACAGCTTGGCCCCGTAGGTCAGCCCCGCGTAGGTGCCGCCGGAGCCGGTGGCGGACACCACGGCGTCGAACCGGACGCCCAGCTCCTCCGCCTGATTGGCAATCTCCAGGGCGCAGTTGACGTACCCCAGGCACCCCAGGGGCACGGACCCGCCCACGGGGATGAAATAGGGCGTGCGGCCCTCCGCCCGGAGGCCGTCCATGATCCGCTCCATCTCGGCGTACACGTCGTCGTAGCTGTCGGTGTCCACAAAGCGGACGTCCGCGCCGTAGATGGCGTTCAGGACCTGGTTGCCGCCGGTGAGCTCCCCCCGCTTCTTCAGCACCAAAATGGCGCGCATCCCCAGCCGGGAGGCGCAGGCGGCGGTGAGCATGGCGTGATTGGACTGAGGGCCGCCGGCGGTGAGGACCACGTCCGCGCCCTTGGCTTTCGCGTCCGCCAGCAGGAACTCCAGCTTCCGGACCTTGTTGCCCCCCAGGGCCACGCCGGTCATGTCGTCCCGCTTGATGTAGATATTCTTGCCGAACTCGCGGCTCACATTGTCCAGCCTGTACAGCGGCGTGGGCAGCACGCCCAGGGCCAGGTTGGGAAAATCGGTGATCTGCTTCATAATGTTCTCCCCCTCACGATCTGATCTGCAATTCCTCCGCCATTGCGCGGATGTACTCCGGTGTGGTGCCGCAGCACCCGCCGACGATGGAGGCCCCGGCCTCCACCAGGTCCCTCATATGCCGGGCGAACTCCGCCGGCCCCATGCTGTAGTGGGCCCGGCCCTGGTCGTCGATGACCGGGTGTCCGGCGTTGGGCTTGGCGATGATGGGGACCCTGGCCGCCTGCCGCAGGCTGCGGATCACCGCCGCCAGCTGGTCCGGCCCCACGGAGCAGTTGACCCCCACGGCGGCGGCCCCCAGCTCCTGGAGGGTCTCCACGGCCTCCACGCCGTTCCCGCCCCAGAGGGCCGAGCCGTCCGCCTCCAGGGTCAGGGTACACATCACTGGCAGCTGACACACCGACCGGACGGCGTCCAGAGCCACAGTGGTCTCGTCCACGCTGAGCATGGTTTCCGCCACAATGAGGTCGGCCCCCGCCTCCGCCAGGGCGGCCGCCTGCTCGCAGTACACGTCAAAGAGCCGGGCGATGCTCATGTCCCCGGCGGGCTCCAGGGCCTTTCCCGTGGTGGTGATGTCCCCCGCCACCAGGCACCGGTCCCCCACCGCCTCCTTGGACAGCCGTACCAGCGCCTTGTTCATCACGGCCACCTGATCGCCCAGGCCGAAGCCCTCCAGGCTCACCCGGTTGGCGGAGAAGGACGGGGCGTAGACGATCCGGCTGCCCGCCCCGGCGTAGGACCGCTGGAGGTCCATGAGCACCGCCGGGTGCCGCAGCACCCACTGCTCCGTGCAGACGCCCACCGGCATCCCGGCGGCCCGGAGGTTGGATCCGGTGGCCCCGTCCAGCAGCAGGACGCCCTCCGCCGTCAAAGCCTGAAACTCCCCGACCGTCATAGGTGGTGCCTCTCTTCCTGCTTGTCGCCGATGTGGGTGATATCGGTGATATCATAGGGCGTGGTCTGGTAGACGAAGTAATTCAGCCAGTTGCTGTATAGCAGGTTGGCGCAGGAGCGCCAGGTGACCCGGGGCCGCTGGGTGTCGTCGTCGTTGGGGTAGTAGTTTTTGGGGACCTCGATGGGCTTGCCCTGGCTCTTGTCCCGCAGGTACTCCTTCTCCAGGGTGTCGGCGTCGTACTCGCTGTGGCCGGTGATGAAGATCTGGCGGCCCTGGGCGGTGGAGAGGGCGTAGACCCCGGCCTCTGGGGAGGTGGCCAGGATCTTCAGCCCCGGCACCTTCTCCACATCCTCCCGGCGGATGGTGGTGTGCCGGGAGTGGGGGACCATGAACACGTCGTCGCTGCCCCGGAAGAGCATGTTGCTCTTTCTCTCCACGATGTGGGGGAACACGCCGAACAGCTTCTTCTCCAGGGGGTACTTCTGGATGCCGTAGTGGTAGTAGAGTCCCGCCTGGGCGCCCCAGCAGATGTGGAAGGTGGAGTGGACGTGGCTCTTGCTCCACTCCATGATCTCGCACAGCTCCGGCCAGTACTCCACCTCCTCGAAGGGCAGGTGCTCCACCGGCGCGCCGGTGATGACCAGGCCGTCGAAGTAGCGGTCCTTCACGTCGTCGAAGTGGCGGTAGAAGGCCAGCATATGCTGCTCCGGGGTGTTTTTGGACACATGGTCCCGGGGGGAGATGAGCTCCAGCTCCACCTGGAGGGGGGTGTTGGACAGCAGGCGGCTGAGCTGCGTCTCGGTAGCGATCTTGGTGGGCATCAGGTTCAGCAGCAGAATTTTCAAGGGCCGGATGTCCTGGGTCATGGCCCGCCGCTCGGTCATCACGAAGATGTTTTCGTCGGTCAATGTTTTGACCGCCGGCAGCTCGTTGGGGATACGGATCGGCATAAAGGGGTTCCTCCTTTTTCGGGGATAGAATATACTTTACAATCGTGCGGTGGGGGCTCCGCCCCCAGGGGGGGCCGGGGGCCTACGGCCCCCGGAAGGTCGTGGGGGCTCCGCCCCCACACCCTGGGTTACTTTTCCCTTGCAGGAAAAGTAACCAAAAGTGCACTCAAGAAAACCAGGAATGGTTGGCTTGATGGAGATAAGGAACTAATCAAATTTATCAAATGTCAGCTGACAGTATCAGAAGTGCAAACAATCCCGCCTGATTTTTTCAGAAGTCAGGCGGGATTAGTATAACTTTGACGACACCCACCGTCTATTTAATGGTTGACGTCCTCTACGCGCTGCACAGTTTTTTAACTTCTGAGCAACCCCCAGGACATTCTTTCCTACAAAGAAAAGTTACAGCTCTTCATCAAAGACGTCTCCATCCTCCAGCAATGACATCTGTTTACCAGTCTCCTCAATGGAAGAAATCTCTCCGTTGTACTTCAGGAGATAGAAAGGAAGAATTTCTTTGAACTCGTCTGGGCAGGGGCTGGAGCGTAGTTCACCTACAGTATGGGAAACTATCTGCATCAGCCTGTCTTTTTGATCTTCTGTCAACGCTCGATAGAGTTCCCTCCATCTTTCGGTCGTTCCGTTATTTTTATAGTAATTACGATGAATAATCATTTCACGGGGCATAGCAAGAATTTCGAAATATTCTTCCTGATTTTTTCCAAAAGCAGCTTCAAAAAAACTTGTCCCAGCAGCTACCACACCTTTTGTAACATGGAGAATAGCTGAAATAGCACGGAGATACTTTCGATATTTCCAATTCACTCCAATATAGTCTCGGTCTGTTCTGTCGATGGGAGAGAACCGCATGGGGAAAGAAAAAATTTTGATTCCCATTTCTTCATTCAGTTCAATGTTTATACGCAAACGTTCATACAAGTCTTCCGGTTTGTCCATATAGTTGAAAAGGATATAGTTAGAAATTTCCTTGATACCATGTCGGAATGCTGTGCGAACAGCGTTGCAGTATTTCGCACCGCGTTGAAAGCCAGCTTCACAGAGGTCATCTACAAGCGCTTTCAGGTCAGGGACATTCAGTACATTATTATCCAGCAAGAGAAGGTTTTGCTTGGGTCCATAACGTTTGTTGATGGTGGTAATCTGGTCAATTATGTTATTGGTTATACAAAAAACTGGTTCCAAAGTTGGAACCGCGCAAAATGGGCAGTGGTTTGGGCACCCTCTCGTTGTGTAAGCAAAATAGTTGTCACCGGCGGGATAGCGGTAGGATATCTCCTCCAGAATGTCGTAATCAAGAGGCAGTTGATCAATATTGATATTGTTATCATCGCCTACCACCGATGTATCAGTAAATAGGCCTGTCAGAATATGGGAGCGATCAATTCCCGTTGCTTCAACAATCCTATCAGGCATGAGGGAGGCCATAATCCCCCCTACAAAAAGGGAATTAATATTATCAACCAGCCCAAGATAGTGATTTATCGTTTCGACAGAAATCGCAAAGTCGAAGGTAAACAGGGTGGTCACATAGATCCTGTCCCACACCTCCTGATCTAATGCGGGGTCATAGCCCTTTACAAAATGGACTTCGTCGCCCAGCATTTTATGGTAGGTGCTTATTTTCATAAGTCCCATAGGTGGGTACTTGTTTTTATAATTAGGTTCGACCAGTAAAACTCTCATTTTTTCTTCACTCTCAGTTCTGACTTCAGTCTTTCCCGCAGGGCTTTTGCAGTATCTGGGTCATCGACAAAGAACTCGTCAATAATCTCAATGATTCTCTGATAGAGTTTCCGCTCATCACGGCTATATGACGAATCTAGGTCGTACTTTGTCCCATACTCTGCATTGACGATTCTAGTGGCGAGTGAGCGTGTCTTTTTCGCTGCTTTCTCGGTTTGGGAAAGTGCCCTTGCTACTGTCTCCTTACGCTCCTCATCAAAAGTGCCGCGTTCCAAGGCCCGCTCGACCTCTTTCTTTGCGGCATCTCGACGGCGCGAAATGCTCTCTCCTGAATTGTTCTGCTGAGAAAAGGACTACACCCTCCGAACGTCCGCGTTCCGTAATATCAAGGAGATTGGCGAGAAGCGGTGAGTTTTTGCTTGACGTGGAAGGCGCATACTTGTTTAGCTCATCCACAAAAATGATGATTTTTTTGGGTATCGGGTTGGAACTGCGTCGTTCATTTTGTTCAAAATCACCATGCTTCAGCTCATACACAGAGCGAATGATATCGCCAAACACCAAGCATTGAAGTTGTTCCGTCAGCCCAGCAATATCAACAACCAGCATTTGTCCGCCATTGATATTCTTAATGACATCCGACAAATAAACCTGATGTTGGCTGTCTGAATCAGATTTTGAGTTTACAAAGATATCATCGTCGATGGAATTATGAATCAGGCGGCTAAATCTCCGCCAAGACTGAACTGGGATTTCTTTCGCGGTACGCTCAGCTTTACCCGCATTGACAAACTCTTTGAGTTTCCTCTTGAAGTCATCCCAGCTCATATCTCCAGAAAACTCGCGGGAAGTTTCGATAAAACTTAGAATGGACTCAATGGTCCAATTCGGGTCATCCACATTTGAAAACAGCATTTCAATTTTACTGATGTCGTGGTCAAATGTGTAAATAAAGTTTGATGCACGCTTTTCGCTGAATTGCTCCGAGATATCCTCCGCTGAAAGAGCTGTGTTGGCGTATTGTTTTTCTGGTTGCTGCCGATATGGATACAGATATCTGACATTTTCAAACGGAGTGCAGGGAATACCGATGGCATCCCACTCATCTCGCTGCGCTTCAGAGATTCGGTCATTCGGCTGATGAACGTGTAGCAAATCATCCCCTTTTACATTCATCACAATAATTGCAACATCATCCTGACGTTTATACTGGATTGCCTTCAACAGGAACATGATGTAGCTGGTTTTTGTAGCTAGTCCAGAAATACCGGAGACGTTCATATGTGCGCCTTCCGGTCCAATCAGAAAATCTCCATTATATATGATTGGGACGGAAATGTTATTTCCTGTGGTCATCAACCCAGCGGGGAAAGCCGTCTCCTTGTCGATATTGTCAAGGCCAAGAGCGATTTCAATGTCGTGCTCATCAGTTGTGTAAACTGGAGAACCTTCAAAGACGGGCATGAAATTTTCCTTTGTATTGTGGATAACAGACACCTTGGCATAGGAGAGGGCCAGACGTCGAGTCATAGGATCTCTGCTAACATCGCCAAAGTCAGAAGAAACATAGTTGCTGATGTGGCTTGTTCCATCCGTGATGTGGAGAATGTCTTGCACTACACCGTAGGTTATGGAACCATCGGTCCTATTCTCCACACAGACAATATCGAAAGGACTTAAAACAGCCTCATCCGACAACCAGAACTGAAAATCGTCACAGGACGATGGATATTTCTCAGTGGCAGACACTTTTCCAATCAATTTTCTTTCACTCATCACACACACCCCACATTATCTGAAATTACGTCTGAACTTGTTGATAAACACCAAATCACTCTCAAAGGTTGACTTTACAAGCGTTTCAGTTAGATAGACGGGATAGAGGTGTGCGGCCCATCGCTTGTCCTTGCCATAGCAGGTTGGGGAACCCTCATTGAGAAGTGAAAGGGAGATGTTGTCAACGGCGGCAGTACTCAAACCATCCCTATGCTCCTCAGTTGCCATCTTTTCAATCTTTATGATCCCTTCCAGGGGATTGCTCACCGTGTTCATCGGTCTGATTCGAAGATACCAACATCCAAATTTTCTGCCTCTATCATTTTCCTTCAAAAAGACAGGGGTACGCTCTCCATAACCGAGTTTTAACAATTCTGCTCCGATTTGTGTTCCCCCGCGTTTGGCTTTATCCGATGTGGGTAACATAGGATTAAAACAATCTTGAATTTTTTGAAGATGTCAACTAGCGTGGACACTTTTTCATCACCTTCTATCTGTATTGGCCTAGGATGATGCCCTGAAAATTGGCGATGCTATGACTGAGCACTTCGAAGTTTGGCTGCATCTCCATATCGTCATGACAAGTTCACCATAGTGAGATAAAACTTATAAGACAACATCTTGCAATAGCCAGGGCTTATACACGGATTGCCTACTATCATTTTAACGGCCTTGTCAACTATGCCAACAACTCGTATCCATAACCGTTGTCTCCCAAAGGGCTGATAAAATGTAGTATAGCATATTTTGCAGAAAAATGGGAGATATATTTTAAGGCTGAGAGATATTTTTCAGCAGTTTCTCATGGACTACCAGGCCAGTGGATGGGTCAATAATAATGACTTCTCTTCTCATCTTTCGCGCATACCGTACCGTCATGGCCGTCCCGCCTCGCCGCTCCCCGTTGTAGACCGCCAACAGTTTGGCGGCATGGTCCACCAGATAGCGGTTTCGCTCCAACATACAGCCCTTATGGTAGTCCTTACTTACATAGGTCACTGTATCAGCTTGCTCCAGGATGCTGAAATAAAGCGCCCGCGCTGAAGCTGTCCACCGGTCTGCCTGTCTCTTGCAGGGCAGGATACAGTGGAGCCTTAGCGCGGGATTCTTTTCGCGCAGCGCGAGAACAGCGAGAGTTGCCCAGGTATCGGTGCCCTCGGCCATGCCGGATAGAAAAGTGGTGGTTCCGGTATCGGCCAACTCCGCGATCTTTTTGGCCAGTATTGCCTTCAACCTCACACACCCGGCGGCGGATTCATCATACCTCCACGGGAACTTTTGGGGGCGGTGGCCAGTGAAAGCGCAAGACTTGTCAAACATCAGGCGTACCCTCCGATTTTAATTTTGGTATGGGGGTTATATCCCCTTAATAAGGGAGATTATAACCCCCATACTTGCAAGTGTCAATCGGGGGGTGAGCTCGTGATCGTCTTTGATAAGTTGTGGGGCGTTATGCAAGAAAAAGGTGTCTCCA
>CANQCS010000025.1 GCA_947589745.1 uncultured Oscillospiraceae bacterium | reverse complement strand
TTTTCACAAAATAAATTGCCCGATACCTTTGCGCGGTACCGGGCGGCTGTATGAATGCTTTAACTTAATGACATTGGAGAGCTGGGAGGCGTTTGGTGTGTCACAGGGGTGCTTTGTCCCGTTTGCCTCCACCTTTGTGGCCATATGGCCGGTGGTCGCTGTGCGAAATTTGTGGATACTGGTGGGTATCGGCGTGGCCGTCACTGTGGGCACCATCATATTCTTGGTAGCCGGGTACACACCGATTCTAAAATAAGATTTCTACTGGATTAATAATTCATCAAAGTGCCACAAAAAGGATAGTTTTCCGGCGCGACCTGGCTACATCGGGCCTGTACCGCATTTCCGTTCCAGACTAAACAGAAAGACTTCAGTCCTCCGCGTGGTCCTTAGGAGCGTCCATTCCTGCCCAAATGCGTTTCTGCGTCCAGAACTCGTCAGGATCGCTCCAGAAGGGGTGGGCCTCCGGCAGGCCCAGGGGGAGGAACAGCGTTTCAGCCAGGTAGAGGCTGCCAACACTGATGTAGGACTCGGCCAAGGAGGGCTGATACCCGGTGACGCCGGGGAGGAGAAAACCGTTCCCGTCATAGATGTTCTCCCGGTGGACCCGCTCCAACACCGCCGTCAGGCCGCACCGGGCCATAGCGGGGGTGACGGTTTCCGGGAGAAAGTCCTCCAGGACCGCCTGACTCAAAAGCTGGAACGCCCCGTACCGGTAGGCCACAGAGCGGCCCAGCACCGGGTAACTGCCGTCGGGCATGATGAGCCGCTCCAGAGTGCCGGCGTACCGTTTGGCGCGCCTTAGCTCCGTGTCATAGAGCATGCGGTACGGCTCACTGTCCCGAAGCTCCCGCAGGATGTCCACCATCATGGGGTGGATGACGAAGGAGTTGTAGTAATCCGCATGGAAGAAGGCCCCGTCGCCGTAGAGGCCGTCTCCTGCGTACCACTTCTGAAAGGCATCCAGGGCCCGGTCGATGGGGGCCATGTCGTATGCCTCTCCCACCCGCCGCAGTACGGTTTCGATCATGGCGGAGAAAAAGAGCCAATTGCTCTCATAGGGGGTGAACCTCCGTGTGGAGGCCAGGGCCTGCGTCAGGTTCTGCTGGACCTCTTCCGGCAGATCGAAGTATAAAGCGTGGGGCGCCCGGAGGACGGCATGGGCCAGGAAAGCCGCGTCCACCAGGGATTGCCCGTAGCCCTCGGTGAAGTTCATGTAGTCCGGGCCCTCCGGGTCCACGGCATGGGCCATACACGTCTGGATCAGAGCCTGATATGTTTGCTGTAATGCCTGCTCATCCCCGGACACCCGGGCATCCAGCCAAGGGGCCATGCCGCACATGGTCCGGCCAAATGCCTCCAGGGGCGCGTAGAGAGCCCGGTCGGGATGAAATTCCGTAGGGAGGGCCGTTTTCAGCCGGTTTTCCGACAGAGCGGTCAGTACCGGCTCCGCCGTTTTCAGCATGGTGTCCAGCCACAGCTTCCGCGTCACCATATGACCAATCCTTTCCCCGCCAGCTTCAGCACCGCCTCGGTGAAGAAGTAGTCGGCGTAGATGAGGGGGTGATCGTGGACGGGCGCGTCATAGCTCACCGAACACCGCGTCAGGAGGCAGTCGGTGTCCGGCGTCAGGTCGCAGCGGCCGTGCTTTACCAGCGCGGACAGCAAGCGCTCCGCCGCGGTCTTGTACGCCCCATCATCCGTTGCCTCTGCCAGGGTCAGCAGGCCACAGACGGCAATGACGGCGGCGCTGTCATCCTCAAAATCGCAGTCCGGTCCCTGGCAGAAATCCGCCGGAATTAAACCGGAGGCAGGGATGTGCCCGCAGAAGAACGCCGCTGCCTTTTTTGCCGCGTCCAGGAAAGCGGTGTCTCCTGTGTGGAGATAGGACAGGGTGAAGCCATAAATCGCCCAGGCCTGACCGCGGCTCCATGCGGAGCCGGCGTACATGCCCTGGCCCGCCAGGGTGTCCAGCTTTTTGCCGGAGACGGGGTCAAAGACTACGATATGCTCGCAGGAGCCGTCAGGCCGCAGAAAATGCCGGACAGCGGTGTGGGCATGTCGGGCGGCCACCTGGGCGAACCGCGGGTCGCTGGTGAGGTCCGAGGCCCGGTAGAGCAGAGGCAGATTCATCAGGCAGTCGATGATGGCCCAGCCGGCGTTTTTTCCCTCCCGGTCGTTCCAGGCCCGGATGAACTCTCCCGCAGGGTTGAACCGCCCCGCCAAATTGGAGGCGGCCAGCAGCAGCCGGCGCCGGGAGTCCCCGGAGCCGGTGAGCAGGTAGTCCTCCCCAGCGGTGGGGAGCCACTTGAAGCCGCTGTCGTGGTCCATGCCCATGTCGTCCAGCAGGGCCCGGTCCAGCTTCTCCTCGATGGCCACAGCGGTCCGCCGCAGGTCCTCGTCCCCGGTGAAGGCGTACACCTGCCAGAGCTGACCGGCCCAAAAGCCGTTGGTCCACCAGGAGATATTTCGGTCCGTCTGGTCGTCGAACCGTCCGTCCCTGCCGGTCAGGTACGGGATCCTGTCCCCGCTCCGGCGGCAGACGAGGAGCGTCTTGTCACAGATCTCTCGGGCCAGTTGTTCCCACATGGCGTACCTCCTGATACTTTTTCTTGAAAGAAAAAGTATCAAAAAGAACTTTACTGTCGCTCTCAAAACGCTGCGATATCTGCATTTCCTGCACGGTAACGCCATATCATTCTAATTGAAGAACGCAATGACATATTGCATCTTTCTCTCATGAAAAGACGTCAGTCCATCCGTCCGGCGGCCGGGTCCGCCACATAGCCCAGGGAGACCTGGATATCCTGGGCATAGTTCCCGAAGGTCTTGCCGAAAATGGTCAGCCCGCCCACATGGGCGGCCCTCTGGTCCACGGCAAAGCGGAGATTGAACACCTGGGTCCCGTCCAGCTTGAGGTCCCCGATCGTCACATCGGAGATGGGGAGGCCGTCCATGAAGGTCCCCTTCCGGTTGACTGTCAGCATCTTCAGCAGGCCGTACTGGTTCCAGTCCGGGAACCACCAGCTGGGCGTGAAGACGCCCCGCACGTCGCCGTAGTCACCGGGGGAGGTCCAGGTCCCCACCATGATGTCGTTGATGTAAAAGCTGATGTCGGAGGGCCACTGGCTGTTGACGCCGGGGGCCTCGGAGGACAGCTCGGCGGAGACGGTGACCTGGGTGATGTGTCCGTAGGTGGAGGCAAAGTTGGGGACCTGGTATTCCACAAAGCCCTGGGTGAACCACAGGATATCCGCGTCGAAGTGGTCCGGGTGGTTGAAGTAGCGGTAGTCGTCCACCGCGCCGATGATGCGGTCGGCGGCGGCCAGGCCGCAGGTAGGGTTGACCCGGCAGCTGCTGTACCGGCCCACCTTCAGATCCACGGAGCAGGTGTTCTCCATCTCCAAAGGGGCGCTCTTGATGTCGATGAGCAGTTTATCCGGGATGATGTGGCAGATCTTCTGATTGCCGTGGCCGTTGGCGTCGTTGGAGATGCCCACCACGCCGCACTCCTCTAGCTTCCGGATATGGGTGGTCAGCGCCCCGTTGGTGATATGGAGTTTTCCGGCCAGCTCGTTCATGTTCATCGGCTGATCCACCAGCAGGCGCACGATCTCCAGCCGGACCTCGGACCCCAGGGCTTTGAACAGCTTCAGCCCCTCGCTCAGATTTTCAATATGCATCATAGGCATTCACCCTTTCTATCACAAAACATTAATTATTGTAGCAAAGCCGCCTGGGAACGTCAACAAAAAATTCCGTGGAGGGCGCATCCCCGCGCAGCCTCCACGGAATCAAAACGGATCATTCCCGGTGCAGCCACTCATTGTCGGTCTTCTCCTGGTCCTCCCGGAGCTCGTCGGGAAGGTAGGTGCGAAAGACCTGGATATAGATGTAGGAGGTGATCCAGGCGATCAGTCCGGCGCCGGAGATGAGCATGAGCCCCGAAAAGGGCGGGAAGGCGGCCAGCAGCATCCACACCGTGGCCCAGATCACCGTGAGCAGGAAGGTCATGGGCAGGTGCCGCACACTCAGGAGCAGCGCATTTTTGAAGGTGCTGTACAGGGTCCCGGTGAATTTCGCCAGCACAGGAAAGAGATACAGCAGCACCATCCAGCAGGGGACCAGCAGCACCGCGCAGCCCACCAGCATCACCTTGGCGGCGAGGCTGTCCCAGGTGGAGCAGAAGTTCAGATCCAGCCACAGAACGGCGCCCACCACGGCCACGATGAGCCACAGCGCGGTGGCCTGCTTGAAGTTCTCCCGGAAAGCCCGCCGGAAGTTGCTGGTGACATGGCCCTCGTTGGTGCGGATGCGCTTCATCATGGCGTAGTAGAGCGCCGTGGTGGACGCGCCGATAGTCACCAGCGGCAGGGAGCAGATCAGCCAGAGAAAGTGCAGGATCACCACATCGGCGATAAAGTTCATCGCCCGCCACAGGGGCCCTTCCATAGAAAACAAGATGCTTCCCTCCTTATACCAGCGGGCCCTGACGGCCCTCTCGTCATTACTGCTATTATACCGGAGCGCATTCCGGTTGTCGACAGTGAGAAGTGACAAATTTTAGCTATATAAATATAATATTTTACAAAAACCTAAAAATACTACTTGAAACCTGGAACCCTCCACGCTATAATGGCGGGTAGCGGCAGCTCCTTTGGGCCGCAGTAGGAGGTATGACCATGTTGAACCAATCTGTCCGCGAGACCGCGTACAACCGGCCCTTTATCCGGCAGCGGGCAGACCCTTATATCATGCGGAGCGACGAGGCCGGGTACTACTTCACCGCCTCTGTGCCGGAGTACGACCGGATCGCGCTGCGCCACTCCGACACCCTGGAGGGGCTCCGGGACGCCCCTGAGCGAACGGTGTTCGTCAAGCACGAGTCCGGTCCCCAGAGCATCCACATCTGGGCGCCGGAGATCCACCGCATCGACGGGGTATACTACATCTATTATGCCGGCGGGGATAAGGACGACGTCTGGGAGATCCGCCCCTATGTGCTCCGCTGCCTGGGGGACCCCATGGTGGACGATTGGGTGGAGATGGGCCCCATGCGGGCCGCTGACGACGACCCCTTTTCTTTCCGCGGCTTCTCTCTGGATGCCACCGTCTTCTCCTGCCGGGGGGAGCGCTACTTTGTCTGGGCGGAAAAAGTCGGCGTGGGCAAGCAGATCTCCAACCTGTACATTGCCCGGCTGGCCGCCCCCAACAAGCTGGCCACCATCCAGGAGCTGCTGAGCACCCCGGACTACGGCTGGGAGCGGGGGGACTTCTGGGTCAACGAGGGCCCCGCCATCCTCAAGCACGACGGGAAGATATTCCTCACCTTTTCCGCCAATACCACCGGGGAGCTCTATTGCATGGGGATGCTGTGGGCCAGCGAGGACGACGACCTGCTGGACCCCGCCAACTGGACCAAGCTGCGCCGCCCGGTGCTCCAGAGCGACGGCGGCAAGGGCCTGCACGGCCCCGGCCACAACTGCTTTGTCAAGGCGGACGACGGGGAGACGGACCTGCTGGTCTACCACGCCCGCCAGTACAGCCAGCTGGTGGGGAATCCCCTCTATGACCCCAACCGCCATGTGTATATCGCGCCAGTGACCTATGACGGTCAGGGGTTCCCCCAGTTCCGGCATGTGCCCCAGAACTGGTGATCTGCCCGTGATCGCGTGTCCGCCGCCCTCCCAGGGAGGGCGGCGGACTTTTTCTTTCAAAATAGTTTAGTTCGTAGTGAAATATTTACAAAAGAAATCAAGGACGCTTGTCGAAACTGACGAAAATGTGAATTTCTTTCGGAAAGTGATTGCTTCTCCTGGAAAGCAGTGGTAAGATAGGTGACGCGGAGGCAATAAAATGCCAAAGTAATTTATCTTTTTCTAAAAGAGAATTGGAGGAATGTCACATGAAAACATCGCGGTCCCTGAAGCGTATCGTCTGTCTCTTCCTGGGCGCTGTCCTGGCCCTGGGATGCCTGTCCGCCTGCGGAAGCGGCGGCGGCAGCAAAACCCTGAAGGTCTTCCTGTACATGAACGACCATGAGCAGGAAGTCTACACCGCCATGATCGACAAGTTCAAGGAGGAGCACAAGGACGAGATCGACGACATCGATTTCCAGATCACCACCCAGGACCAGTACAACACCACCCTGACCGGCATGATGACCGCCAACGACCTGCCCGACGTGTTCTACGTGGGCCCCGCGGCTGTCAAGAGCTACGTGGACAACGGCTATGTGGCCGACCTGACCCCGCTGCTGCAGGAGGCCGGGATCTCCACCGATGACCTGCCCCAGAATACCCTGAACTTCTACAAGTACGACGGCACCAGCATCGGCTCCGGCGAGCT
This sequence comes from uncultured Oscillospiraceae bacterium, assembly GCA_947589745.1. Classification (GTDB taxonomy): domain Bacteria; phylum Bacillota; class Clostridia; order Oscillospirales; family Oscillospiraceae; genus Pelethomonas. Next base: position 28,461 of record CANQCS010000025.1, on the reverse strand, counting down.
GTACGCCCTGCCCAAGGACGCCTCCACCTTCGCCTACGCCTACAACAAGGACGTCTTTGACAAGGCCGGCGTGCCCTATCCCGACCCCGAGAAGCCCTACACCTACGAGGAGTTCGTGGATGTCTGCCAGAAGCTGACCATGGACACCGACCAGGACGGCGAGATCGACCAGTGGGGCGCCAGCTTCGCCGATCTGTACATGTTCCAGCAGTACGTGTACTCCAACGGCGCCGGCTTCCTGGATGAGACCAACCGGACCGTCACCATCGACACCCCGGAGTTCAAGGAGGCCCTTGAGAAGTATTTCGACCTGACCTTCAAGTACGGCGTCACGCCCACCTATGAGCAGGATGTCGCCCTTGGGCCCTATCAGCGCTGGATCGCCGGTCAGACCGGCTTCTACGCCGCCGGTACCTGGGACGTCGCCTCTTTCATGGACCCCAACACCTTCCCCTATAACTGGGATCTGTGCTACTATCCCACCCTGTCCACCGGCGTGTCCTACACCTGGAACGGCACCGTTGGCTTCTGCATCAGCGCCACCAGCGAGAAGAAGGATATCGCCCTGGAGCTCATCAACTACCTGTCCACCGACCCCGAGGGCCAGAAGCAGCTGTCCGGTATGGACGGCAGCTCCAGCGTCCAGGTGCCCAACCTGCAGAGCCTGCAGGACGACTTCAAGGCCGCCGTGGCTGACGGCACCGTGACCTATCCGTCCAATGTGGACGTCATCTTCAACTACATCAACGGCTCCGACGTGGCCGTGGGCCGGATGCAGGAGTCCGACTACACCCCCAATAACGAGTGGATCTCCATGTTCTGGGAAGGCATGACCGCCTACCGGTCCGGCAGCTACGCCTCCATCGACGACTTCGTCAACGACCTGAAGCCCAAGATGCAGGAGTCCCTGGACAAGGCCTGGGAGACCGCCGACGCGGGCACCAACGCGGGCTAAACAGCACTAGTGCTGTTCCATGATGGCGGCTCTGCCGCCATCATGTGAGTTGTTTCCAACATACGAATCGCGGCGGACCGGATCCGCCTGATCCGGTCCGCCGCTTTCATCAAAGGGGGAGTATCAAAATTATGGCAGCTTCTACCGCGGCGAACCCCGCAAAGACCAAACCCCACATGAGCCAGATGGCGCTGCAGGAGCAGCGCTGGGGCCGCCTGTTCGTGGCGGCGCCCTTCATCGGCTTCTGCCTGTTCAGCGCGTTCCCCATCGTATTCGCCTTCGTGGCCAGCCTGTCCAACTGGACTGGCACCAACAGCATCCTCAACAACTTTATCGGCTTTAAGAACTACGCCGAGCTCCTGACCGACGCGCGGTTCTGGAAGACCATGGGTACCACAGTCATCTACATGATCGGCATTCCCATCGGCATGGTCCTGGGCCTGCTGATCGCCACGGCCATGAACCGGAAGATCCCCGGCGTGAAGATCCTCCGCACCATGTACTACGTCCCGGTCATCTCCTCCCTGGTGGCGGTGGCCATCCTGTGGGCGTGGGTGTTCAACTACGACTACGGCCTGTTCAACATCATCATCAAGGCCATCTCCGGCGGCAAGGGCCCCAACTGGCTGGGCGACGAGACCTGGGTCAAGGTGGCCATGATCATCTTCATGACCTGGAAGGGCCTGGGCACCTCCATCATCCTGTACCTGTCCGGCCTGCAGAACATCCCCAGGGACTACTACGAGGCGGCCACCATCGACGGCGCCAACGGCTGGCAGGCGTTCCGCAACATCACCATCCCGCTGGTGTCCCCTGTGACCTTCTATCTGCTCATCACGGGCATCATCGGCGGCTTCCAGGTGTTTGTCGAGGTCTCCGTCATGGTGTCCAACGGCGGTACCAACTATTCCGCCGCCACGGTGGTGTACTACCTGTGGGACAAGGCGTTCAAGAGCCAGCAGATGGGCTACGGCTCCGCCATGGCCTTTATCCTCGCCATCATCATCTTTATCGTGACCGCCATCAACTTCTACGGTCAGGATAAATGGGTCAAGACCATCGACTAAGGAGGGGAATGAAAAATGGCAAAGGTTTCTAGCGGCGGCGTGCAGTCCAAGGGCAGCCGCGCCCTGGACAAGGTCCTCTTTGTGGTGCTGAGCCTGGGGGCCGTCGTCATGGTGTTCCCGCTGTTCTACATGATCATGTGCTCGTTTATGACGAAGAATCAGATCCTCTCCGCCAACTTCTCCGTCATCCCCAACCCCTGGGTGAACGGTATGTACACCGAGGTGCTCCACAGGGGCCTGTTCCTCTCCGGTATCCGCAACAGCCTGACGGTGGCCATCCCCGTGCTGGTGGTGGGCGGCTTTACGTCCTCCCTGGCGGCGTTCTCCTTCGCCAAGCTGCGCTTTAAGGGCCGTGAGCAGATGTTCCTGGCCCTGCTGGCCACCATGATGATCCCCTTCGCGGTGGTCATGATCCCCCAGTACGTCATGTTCACCAAGATCGGCTGGACCAACAGCCTGCTGCCCCTGATCATCCCGGGGCTCTTCGGCAACGTCAGCATCATCTTCTTCCTGCGCCAGAACCTGTCCAGCATCCCCAACGACATGGTGGACGCGGCGAAGATCGACGGCTGCTCCTTCTTCCAGATCTACTACAAGGTGTTCCTGCCCATGATGAAGGGCGCCCTGATGACCCAGATCATCCTGTGGTTCATGGGCATCTGGAACGACTACCTGGCCCCCACCATCTTCGTGCAGAACCAGAAGTGGTGGACCCTGCAGGTGGTCATCCGCTCCTTCAACGACCAGTACGCCGTGAACAGCAACTATCCCCTCATTATGGCGGCCAGCGTCATCTCCATGCTGCCCACCCTGCTGCTGTTCTTCTTCTTCCAGCGGTACATCATCGAGTCCATGGCGCTCTCCGGCGTAAAGGGCTGATATGGACCTGAGCGGCGTACTGCGCCTGAATGAGCCGGACGTGGAGGGCAATCCCCCCTACGGCTCCCACGATCCCTCCATGATGTGGGATCCCAGAAGCGGAAAGTATTACTCCTACTGTACGGACTTTGGCGGCCCCGGAAATCACGGCCGGAGGATCGGCATCCCCGTCCGGGTCTCCGGGGACCTGGTCCACTTCACCTATCACGGCCCCGTTCTCTCCCCCGCCTCCATCCGGCAGGCGAGGGACAACGGGGAGTATCCCCCCACCAGGGCCTTCTGGGCCCCCTATGTGGAGTACAGCGGGGAGGAGTACCGCATGTACTACTCCGCCACCCGCGACTTCGGCAGCTCTGAGTCCCGCATCTGGCTGGCGGTGGCCAAAGACCCCCTGGGGCCCTTTGAGAACCGGGGCGTAGCGGTGGACAGCTGGGGCACCGACGACAGCCTCCCCAACGCCATCGACCCCCATGTGCTCCACACGCCGGAGGGACAGGTGTGGCTGATCTACGGTTCCTTCTTCGGAGGCATCTATATGAAGGAGCTGCGGTCCGACACCGGCCTGCCGGTGGACCCGGACCCCCGCTTCCTGGGACAGTGCGTTGCCCACAAAATGCCCCCTCCGGCCCTGGACGGGCCAGAGGGGGCGGCCATTCAGTACTGCCCTGAAACCGGATACTACTATCTGTTTCTCTCCTATGGCTGGCTGGGGGACGGATACGACATCCGGGTGGGACGATCCAGGGCGCCTCTTGGGCCCTATCTGGACTACCAGGGCCGCGACATGGCCGGAAAGAGCCTGGGCCTGAAGCTGGCCAACAGCTACCACTTCCGGGCCGCCGCGCCAAATCGGAAGGCCGGCGGAGGCTGGCAGTGGGGCGGCCTGCGGGGACCGGGCCACGGGGTGCCCTTTTTCGACCCGGTGAGCGGCCGGTACTTCTTTGTCCACCACATCCGGGACGGGAATCCCAGGGACCGCCGGTACGATCCGGTCTTTGACCGGCACAGCTACCGGAACCACTATATGATGATCCGCCCCATGTTCTTTGTGGACGGCTGGCCGGTGCTGGGGCCGGAGCCCTATGCCGGCGAGGCCTGCCTGCCGGTGGATCCTCCGGCCGGGGCCATGTGGGAGATGATCGTCCTGGATGACCGGGACAACCGGATGAAGCCCTCCGGCAACGTCCGCCTGGCGGCGGACAGCCCCCTGCTGCGCAGATCCGTCTGCTACCGCTGCGAGGACTTTGAGAACGGCGGGGAGGCCCTGGCGCTGACCGGCATCGACGAGTTCGGCCAGTGCTGCTGGGGGAAAGTGACCAAATAGAGCGAACAAGGGCCGGGACGCCGTCCCGGCCCTTTATGAGAAAGGAGAAGATCCTTATGCGCAAAATGACCCGCCTGGCGGCGCTGTGCCTGGCTCTCCTGCTGGCGCTGACCGCCTGCGGCGGTAAGCTCCAGAGCGAGACGCCGGTGGAGCACACCTTCCAGAACGCCTCCGTCCACGACCCGGCCATCGTGAAGGGCGAGGACGGCAGCTACTACATCTTCGGCTCCCACATGGCCGTGGCCAGGACCAGCGACCTTATGAACTGGGAGCAGCTCAACGACAAGGTGAAGAACAACACCACCATCATCCCCAATGTGCTCACCGAGTTCGCGGACGCCTTTGCCTGGAGCCGCAGCGACACCTTCTGGGCCCCCGACGTCATCCTGCTCCAGGACGGCAAGTACCATATGTACTACTGCAACTGCCAGGGGGACAGCCCCCAGTCCTGCATCGGTATGGCGGTGTCCGACAGCGTGGCCGGCCCCTATGTGAACCAGGGCCTGTTCCTCTACTCCGGGGACGGCTCCTATGAGATGAACGGATTCAAGGGGTTCTACAACCCCACCCAGGACCCCAACGCGGTAGACCCCTGCGTGTTCTACGACGCGGACGGGCGGCTGTGGATGATGTACGGCTCCTATTCCGGCGGCATCTTCATCAAGGAGATGGACCCGGTCACCGGTATGCCCCTGGAGATGGACGGCTACGGGAAGAAGATCCTGGGCGGCAACCATCTGCGCATCGAGGCCCCCTACGTGACCTATAACCCTGATACCGGCTACTACTATATGTTCCTCTCCTTCGGCGGGCTGGACTCCGACGGCGGCTACAACGTCCGGGTCTGCCGGGCCGAGGCCCCCGACGGCCCCTACTACGACTCCATGGGCCAGGACATGATCGACTGCAAGGGGCCCTTCGGCTCCACCTTCAGCGACGCCACCGCCGCCAACTACGGCACCAAGCTCATGGGCTGCTACAAGTTCCTGTGGGAGAAGGGCGAGCTGGGCGAGGACCGGGACGGCTATCTGTCCCCCGGCCACAACTCCATCCTCCACGACGAGGAGAGCGGCAAGTATTTCATCATCTACCACACCCGGTTTGAGGGCCGGGGCGAGGCGCACGAGGTCCGGGTCCATCAGATGTTCTTCAACGCCGACGGCTGGCCGGTGATCGCGCCCTACCGCTATGTGGGCGAGACCGCCGGAGCGGTCAGCGCGGACGACATCGCCGGCAGCTACAAGCTTATTGACCACGGCCGGGACATCAGCGCCGAGATGCACGAGTCCGTCAGCATCAAGCTGAGCAAGGACGGCAAGGTGTCCGGCGATGCGGAGGGCACCTGGTCCCTCACCGGCGATGATCAGGCGGAGCTGGTCCTGGACGGCAAGACCTACACCGGCATCTTTCTGGTCCAGTGGGATGAGGACGGGCAGAAGAACGTGATGACCTTCGCCGCGCTGGACGACGAGACCGGCATCTCAGTGTGGGGCAGCGGCCTCAACGCGCTGGAGAACTAATACTATTCTCTCATTAAAAGTGCACTTCGTTACCGTGCAGAAAATGTAGGAATCGCAACGCTTTGAGAGCGAGGATAAAGTTCTTTTTGATACTTTTTCTTTCAAGAAAAAGTATAAGACGAACGATAATCAGACAATTCAGGAGGACTTCTGAATGGCAACGATCCATATTGACGGCACCCGGTCCCTGGGACGCATCGCCCCGGAGATCTACGGCCACTTCTCGGAGCATCTGGGGCGGTGCATCTATGAGGGCATCTTTGTGCGTCCCGACAGCGGTATCCCCAACGTCAACGGGATGCGCACCGACGTAGTGGAGGCGCTCAGGGAGATCCGGGTGCCGGTACTGCGCTGGCCCGGCGGCTGCTTCGCCGACGAGTACCACTGGCAGGACGGCATCGGCCCCAGGGAACAGCGCAAGCGCATGGTCAATACCCACTGGGGCGGGGTGGTGGAGGACAACTCCTTCGGCACCCACGAGTATTTCGAGCTCTGCCGCCAGCTGGGGTGCAAGACCTATGTCAACGGCAACGTGGGCTCCGGCACGGTCCGGGAGATGAGCGAGTGGGTGGAGTACATGACCTTCGACGGAGTCTCCCCCATGGCGGAGCTTCGGAAAAAGAACGGCCACAAGGAGCCCTGGCAGGTGGACTACTTCGGCGTGGGCAACGAGAACTGGGGCTGCGGCGGCAACATGACGCCGGAGTACTACGCCAACCTCTACCGGCGCTACCAGACCTATGTCCGCCACTACAACAACGCCGCGCCCATCCGGAAGATCTGCGGCGGGCCCAATGTGGACCAGGCCGAGTGGACAAGGAAAGTGCTCTCCACCTGCTTCGCCTTCCCTCAGCCGGAGGACGCCCACGGCTTCATGGACGGGCTGAGTCTCCACTACTATGTCCACCCCGGCGGGTGGAAGAACAAGGGCAGCGCCACGGTCTTCAACGAGGAGGAGTGGTACACCACCATGGCCAAGGCCCTCTACATGGAGGACCTCATCCGCCTCCACGGCTCCGTCATGGACGAGTACGACCCGGACAAGCGGATCGGCCTCATCGTGGACGAGTGGGGGACCTGGTACGACGTGGAGCCCGGCACCAATCCGGGGTTCCTCTACCAGCAGAACACCATGCGGGACGCCCTGGTGGCGGCGGTGACGCTGAACATTTTCAACAACCACTGCGACCGGGTGAAGATGGCCTGCATCGCCCAGATGGTGAACGTGCTCCAGTCGGTGCTGCTGACCGAGGGGGAGAAGATGATCCGCACGCCCACTTGGTATGTCTTCCATATGTACCGGGACCACCAGGGGGCGCAGGCCCTGCCGGTGGAGGTGGACGCGGGGACCGTGGGCGGCACGGAGCTGCCCGCGGTGCAGGCCTCCGCCTCCCGCAGGGCGGACGGCACCGTGACGGTGACGGCGGCCAACCTCTCCATGACGGAGGAGCAGACCGTGCGCCTGGCCTTCACCGAATGGAAACCGGTGAGCGTCATCGGTACGCTGCTGGCCGGGGAGGCCCACCAGCACAACACGTTCGACGCGCCGGAGGCGGTCGCGGAGCAGCCTCTGCCGGTGCGACCGGCGGAGGGCGGCGTATCGTTCACTCTGCCGGCCTGCGGCGTGGTATCGGTGCAGCTGCGATGACAGAGCGCCGGTGCCGGAGGTGCCTCCTGGAGGAGTACGACCAGGAGGCGTATCTCCGAACGCTGAAGGAACACATCGAGAGCACTCCGCCGAGGGAGCGGACACCGGAGGCGGAATACCGGCGGCGGCTCGCAGCCTGCAAGGACTGCGGCTACCTGGAGGCGGGGACCTGCCTCGCCTGCGGGTGCTATGTGGAGCTCAGGGCCGCGTCCCGGAGGGGGCGGTGCCCCTACAAGAAATGGAAATAATACTTTTTCTTGAAAGCAAAAGTATCGAAAAGAACTTTCATATCGCTACCAAAACGTTGCTATTCCTACATCTGCCGCACGGTAACGATATATGGTTTTAATTTAAGAAGGATGATTTGTATATGGACATGAAAGCGAAAGAGTTCTGGTTCGTGGTGGGCTCTCAGTTCCTGTACGGCCCCGAGGTGCTGGAGACGGTGGCCCAGCGGGCCGCCGAGATGGCGGCGGAGCTGACCAAGGTCTTGCCCTATCCCCTAATCTACAAGGTCACCGCCAAGACCAACAAGGAGATCACCGACGTGCTGAAGGAGGCCAACTACGACGACAACTGCGCCGGCATCGTGGCCTGGTGCCACACCTTCTCCCCCAGCAAGATGTGGATCAACGGCCTTGCGAATCTCCAGAAGCCCTACTGCCACCTGGCCACCCAGTACAACGTGGAGATCCCCAACGAGGAGATCGACATGGACTTTATGAATCTGAACCAGGCCGCTCACGGCGACCGGGAGCACGGCTTCATCGCTGCCCGGCTGCGGATGCCCCGGAAGGTCATCGCCGGCCACTGGACTGACAAGACTGTCCAGAAGCGGCTGGGCGACTGGATGAAGGCCGCCATCGGTGTGGCCGTGTCCAAAGAGATGAAGGTCATGCGCTTCGGCGACAACATGCGGGAAGTGGCCGTCACCGAGGGCGACAAGGTGGAGGTCCAGACCAAGCTGGGCTGGCAGGTGAACACCTGGGCCGTGGGCGACCTGGTGAAGGAGATGAATGCCGTCACCGAGGCCGAGATCGACGCGATGGTGGAGGTCTACAAGGCCAGCTACGACATCGCCACGGATAACATGGACGCCATCCGGTATCAGGCCCGGGAAGAGATCGCCATGAAGAAGATGCTGGACGCCGAGGGCTGCAAGGCCTTCTCCAACACCTTCCAGGACCTGTACGGCATGGAGCAGCTGCCCGGCCTGGCCTCCCAGCACCTGATGGCTCAGGGCTACGGCTATGGCGGCGAGGGGGACTGGAAGGTTTCCGCCATGACCGCCATCCTGAAGGCCATGGGCGAGAACGGCAACGGCGCCTCCGCCTTCATGGAGGACTACACCTACAACCTGGTCCCCGGTGCGGAGTACAGCCTGGGCGCCCATATGCTGGAGGTCTGCCCCTCCGTGGCCGCCGGCCGGCCCCGGATCGAGACCCACCATCTGGGCATCGGCATGAACGAGAAGGACCCCGCCCGGCTGGTCTTCGAGGGCAGGGAGGGCGACGCCATCGTGGTCTCCCTCATCGACATGGGCGGCCGCCTGCGCCTCATCGTCCAGGACATCCACTGCGTGAAGCCCATCCTGCCCATGCCCAACCTGCCCGTGGCGCGGGTCATGTGGCAGGCGGAGCCCAGCCTCACCACCGGGGTGGAGTGCTGGATCACCGCCGGCGGCGCCCATCACACGGTGCTGAGCTACGACGTGTCCGCCGGGCAGATGAAGGACTGGGCCAACATGATGGACATTGAGTTCGTCCACATCACCAAGGACACCACCGTGGAGGGGCTGGAAAAGGAGCTCTTCTACAACGACATCGCCTGGAAGCTGAAAAACCTGTAGGAAGACGAGAGAGGTCCCGCATAGATCCCTGATTTATGCGGGACCTGTTGGAGAAAAGAGGAGGGAGCCGATCATGGCACTGAAATTGCAAAAGGAATACGCCGGTGTGGTCTATTCGCCCCGGCGGGAGGAGATCTACTCCAACGGCGGCGGGGTACTGTACCCCCGGCCTGTGGAGCTGCACCACGCCGGGGAGCTGAACGGCCTCATCCTGGCCACCTTTGACCACTATACCCTGAAGGAGCCGCCGGTATTCCCTATCTTCGCCAGCCGGGACCACGGCATCACCTGGGAGAAGTACAGCCAGGTGGAGGACACCAAAAACGGCTTCGGGATGCGGTTCCAGCCCATGCTGCTGGAGCTGCCCCATCCGATCGGGGACCTGCCGGAGGGGGCGCTGCTGCTGACGGGGAACTCCATCCCCCTCAGCTTTGAGAGCACGGAGCTGCTGCTGTTCGTGAGCCTGGATCAGGGGAAGACCTGGAAATACCGGTCCTCCATCTGCGCCGGAGGCCCGCCCATTGAGCAGAACTTCGACGCCCTGGGCCCGGTGTGGGAGCCCTTCCTGTATCTGAACGCCGCCGGGGACCTGACGGTGGTCTACACCGACGAGCGGCCCCACGCCGACCGGCGGTACAACCAGACGCTGGCCGCAGCGGTGTCAAAGGACGGCGGCCTCACCTGGGAGGAGCCCCGGATGGTCTGCGCCATCCCCGACGGGTTCCAGCGGCCCGGCATGGCCATCGTGACGCGGCTGCCCAACGGCCGGTACTTCATGTGCTACGAGATCGTCTGCTTCCGGGACTGCGGCCCCGGCGACCCGCCCACCTGCGACGTGTACTGCCGCTTCTCCGGGGACGGTGTGGACTGGGGCGACCCGGAGGACTGGGGCAAGCGCATCGAAACCGCCGATGGCATGTACCTGGGCAATATGCCCTACTGCCTGTGGGTGCCCCAGGGCGGGCCCGACGGCACCGTCATCGTCTCCGGCAAACGGGACAGCGGAGAGCTGAAGCTGCGGGACCCGGGCGACTTCCTGGTGAACTATCATCTGGGCGAGGGCCCCTGGGAGCGGGTCCCCATGCTGGTGAGCTACGACGCCCGCATCCACCAGGCGGGATGGAGCATGGGCATGTGTACCATTGAGGACGGGGCGCGGTTGCTGCAGCTGGCTCCTACCCAGTGCGACCGGGTGCTGCTCCAGATCTCCTACGGCATCGGAAACCTGGGGACGGTGTGATGGACCGCCGCGCATTCATCCCGCGCATTACGGCTGGGGACGTGTTGTCCTCAGCCGCTCTATATCGTAATTTTGCAGGAAAGGCAGGGGCGATCTGATGATCGATCTCAAACAAACCGTACTGGGCATTGAGCTGGGGTCCACCCGGATCAAAGCGGTGCTCATCGACAAGGACCACACCCCCATCGCCAGCGGCGACCACGAGTGGGAGAACCAGCTGGTGGACGGCGTGTGGACCTACTCCATGGAGGCGATCCACACGGGACTTCAGGACTGTTACGCCAACCTGAAGCGGGATGTGCGGGAGAAGCTCGGCACAGAGCTCACCACCGTGGGGGCTATTGGCGTATCCGCCATGATGCACGGATATCTGCCCTTTGACAGGGACATGGAGCAACTGGCGGAGTTCCGCACCTGGAGGAACACCATCACCGGTCCGGCCGCGGCGGAGCTGACGGCGCTTTTCGGCTTCAACATTCCCCAGAGGTGGTCCATCGCCCACCTCTACCAGGCGATCCTCAACGGGGAGGAGCACCTGCCGCGGCTGGCCCATCTGACCACCCTGGCCGGATATATCCACTACCGGCTGACAGGCCGCCACGCCATGGGGGTGGGGGAAGCCAGCGGCATCCTTCCCATCGCGCCGGACGGAAAGGACTACGACCGGGACATGGTGGAGAAGTTCGACAGGCTCATCGCGCCCCGGAACTTCCCCTGGACGCTGGAGGACGTGCTGCCGGAGGTGCTGCCCGCCGGGGCGAACGCCGGATACCTGACAGAAGAGGGCGCCCGGTTCCTGGACCCCGCGGGGGACCTGCGGCCCGGCATCCCTGTGGCCCCCTGTGAGGGCGACGCGGGCACCGGAATGGCGGCCACCAACTCCGTCCGGGTCCACACCGGCAACGTGTCCGCCGGTACCAGCGACTTTGCCATGGTGGTGGTGGACCGGCCCCTGGGCGTCCATCGGGAGATCGACATGGTGACCACTCCCGCCGGGGCGCCGGTGGCCATGGTCCACTGCAGCAACTGCACCAGCGATATCAACGCCTGGGTGAACCTCCTGGGCGAGTTCGCGGAGGCCATCAGGGCCAAGGTGGACAAGGGGACGCTCTACACCCTGCTGTTCCGAAAGGCGCTGGAGGGCGAGGCGGACTGCGGCGGGCTGCTCAGCTACAACTACTTCTCCGGCGAGGGAGTCACGGACCTGGACGAGGGCCGTCCCGTCTTCCTGCGGACGCCGGACGCAAGGCTCACCCTGGCCAACTTCATGCGGACGCACCTGCTGTCGGCGCTGGCCACACTGAAGATCGGCCTGGATATCCTCACCGGCCAGGAGCAGGTGCCCATTGACAAGCTCTACGGCCACGGCGGATTTTTCAAGACGCCGGAGGTGGGCCAGAGGATGCTGTCCGCGGCAGCTGGGGTGCCTGTGTCTGTCATGGAGACCGCCGGGGAGGGCGGGCCCTACGGCATGGCCCTGCTGGCGGCGTATATGCTGTGGAAGGAGGATAGTGAGACACTCGAGGACTACCTGGAAAACAAGGTATTCGCCGGTGCGAAGTCCTCTACCCTCATGGCGGACGAGCGTGACATTGCGGGCTTCACGGCCTTCCTGGAGCAATATCGGAAGGCGCTGCCCGTGGAGAAGCTGGCCACGGAGATGCTGTGATCCGTTTGCCTGAAAGAAAAAGGATCAAAAGGAGGAACCGGAATGATCCTGGAAACAAGGGAGACCTTTTCCAAATTGGCGGCGGAGCTGCGCACCACGCCGGCCACCGGGAAGATCGTCATTGAGGCGGGCTGCCTGCCGGGGGTGACAGAGCTCTGCGCGCAGGAGGGACTGTCCGGCCCCGCAGCGGCAATCTACGACGAAAACACCTGGCGCGCCGCGGCGGGCCGCCGTCCGGCAGCGTCCTGGGAGGTGGTGCTGCCGAAAAAGGATCTCCATGCCAACGAGCGGGGCGTGGCCCTGCTGGAGGAACGGCTGCCGGAAGGCGCTGCGTATCTCATTGCCGTGGGCGCGGGAACGGTCCACGATCTTACCCGGTATTGCGCCTGCCAGCGGGGCATCCCCTTTGTCTCCTGCCCTACCGCCGCCAGCGTGGATGGCTTCTGCTCCTCTGTTGCGGCGATGACCATGCACGGAGCCAAGAAAACAGTCCCGGCCGCCGCGCCAAAGCTTGTGGCGGCGGACCTGGACGTCATCGCGGCGGCGCCCGCTTATCTGGCCGCATCGGGCTTTGGGGACATGATGGGCAAATACATCGCCCTCAGCGACTGGGAGATCAGCCATATCCTCACCGGGGAGTTCTACTGCGAAGCGGTGGCAGACCTGATGAGAGAGGCCCTGGCGCTGGCCGCCGGGGCTGCGGAGGGCATCGGGCGGCGCGAGCCGGAGGCCATAGAGAAGCTGACCTACGGCCTGCTCCTGTCCGGCGTGGCCATGCAGCTTATGGGCAACTCCCGCCCCGCCTCCGGTGCGGAGCATCACATCTCCCATATGATCGAGATGGCGCCCCACGGTATCTCCTCTACGGCCCTTCACGGGGAAAAGGTGGGCGTGGGCACGGTCCTGGCCAGCGGGGAGTACCGCCGGCTGGCCGCACAGACTGCCCCGGCCTGGCACAGCTACCGGCCTTATGAGAGGGAAGAGTTGGAGGCGGTCTACGGTGAAACGCTGGCTGGCGAACTGATAAAAGAGAATCAAAACGACGTGGCAGAGCAGGTCATCCCCCAGCGCCTGGCGGAGAACTGGGACGCCGTGCGGGAGATCGTCTCTCATATCCCTGCGCCGGAAACGCTCCGGGTGCTGAACCACCATGCTGGTGCCATGACAGAACTGGAAGAGATCGGCGTGGCCCAAGCAGCGCTGCCGGTCCTGCAGGATCACTCCCCTGCCGTGCGAAACCGGCTTACGCTGATGCGGCTGCGCCGCTGCATGGCATTTTGACTAATGGGACACGAAAGGCCCCAGGTTGTGCTCCAGGTGATCTGGTCCCGCTCGCTCCGTAACCACTCTGTTCTATTCTCTCTTCTAAACCTCTAGGGGGTGCGTTCAAGGGGGTTCACCATGAAGCCCCCTGGTATCAGCAAAAGAGCATGGCAGTCCCTTGACGGACCGTCATGCTCTTTTGTGATTTGTGTTTTTAAGATTGTCGCATAATGAAATCAGTTAATTGAAAATCTCAAATTTCCCCTTGACAATGGCTTTAGAACTACGACCGGGTGAAGCAGATGATCCAGCGGCAGAAGGAGCGGTATGGTTGGGAGTTCTTGTTCCTGGGTGCCAACATCGACGCCGCCCGCGAGGCCGCCCCGCTTCGGCATCGCCCCGGACATGGCCGTCCGCTACCAGTGCGACAGCGTAGGAACTGCCCTCAACTATGAGGTCATCAGCGAGGCGGTGTCGGCGGTCCGCGCCTGCCCCCAGGCGGCGCTGTCCTCCGACTGGAAGGATCGCATCGAGGAGGACTTCCGGCGCCGGGGAAAGAAGTGAGCCTCTCCCCCTGTTCCGGGGCCAAGGCGCTGTGTCCGCCCATCGTCAGGAGATTGGAAACGAATATACGCCGCCCCGGACTGGTTTTCTTCGGCAATCCGGGGCGGTTTCTGTCAGGCTCTCGCATCTATCTCCTTCCGCAGCCGGGACAGGGGCTGGGGACACGGTACACATCGTCGCCCCTCCCATCTCCCCTGCCCTTGACTCATCGGCTCTCTCGTCTGCCTCCGGCACCTACTCTCTCATTTCCTCAAGCCGCGGAGAAAGGCTCAAATCTCAGCTCTCAGGTCTCCTCAGACATGGCCCCGGAAAAAAGCATCAGATGTATGCATGAAGTCGGTGCCTTCGTTGATGCTCGAATGTCTTTAGGGACAAAAGACTTCAGTCATCTCAGACATGTCTCATCAGAAAGAAGGCGAGGCGCATGAGGAATGCACGGAGCCAGTCCGGCTTTCGTTCCGAATGAGAGCGGACTCTCCTGCCTTCCCTGCATCCCTCCTCCGCCCTCTCACGCCCGCCGTGTTTGTGTATACGGGAATCCGGCCAACGACACAGGCTCTGACAAACATGTGTCAGCCGGAACTGCTGCGAGTGTGTACGAACGGGCGCCCGTCCAGAAAGCAGTCAGCTGAGATTTCTTACTGGAGGCGGAACGATGACATGCGAAGACGTGACGGGACTGCTCATGCAGGCAGCAAAAAATCGTGCCGCGTGACGGGCGCATCGAAACCGGCGCCACGTCATCCATCATCTCCACAGCGGCTCTGCAGCTCAGCCGGGCCGCGACACCAGCCGCAGTTGATGCACAAGGAAACTGCTGCCCCCGATGAAGAATCTACTGCTGTAGGGGGAAGAAATGCCTGTGGCTCCGAAATGCCGCTTTGTCTCGATATGGCTCGCAGTCACGTTACTGACCCTGGGGCTTTCAACGAGAAGACATTCATGCTGCGGTTTGGACGTACAGAGAAAGTATGGAAGACATGGCTCCAGTATGTCGCAAATGGGCTTACCGTCGTCTGGCGTTCTTTACAGACTGAGAATAGCCGCGGCGTATTGAGAGGAGGACGCGAAGCGCAACTGCATGGAGCGAGCAATTCGCCCAAAAGCAACAGAAAGACCCTTCTGTCTCGAAGATGTTGCGTTTTGGACCCGCGTAAAGAAAGACACAGCGGCTATCAGAACTCGTATGAAGCTCTCGATCATGAGTAGTCCGAAACCTCCAGTATTTTGACAGCCTACAACAAGAAGCCATCAGCGCGGGCATCCTGGAGAATTGGCACGCCGCAAACATCTGATATATTTCGCCCGCGCACTATGCGGCAGGGCTGAAAAAGAAAGAACGTCCGCGTCTTTTCCGAGGTAGCTGAGAAGATGCCAACGACCGCGACTCCAGATATGCGGAGAAGGATGGATGCAGGGGCGCCCGCCATGTGCCAAGGACTTCGCTGAAGTCCTAAAATCCCTACAGACAAAAGCGCACGGCTGGAGCGGTATAGCGAAGGACGTGCAGAGTGGAGCCGTGGTGAGTTGAGTATACAACATTTTCGGACCATCAGCGGCGGAACGGTACTACAGTTCCGGGTCTGCTGCCGTTCCGGGTAAGCATAAGGAAGGGCGCAGTGCCCGGATGTCAGGGTTTCTCTGAAATTCTGGAAGCATGGATGCCTGGGACGCCCGCCGAATGCCGGGGGCTACGCCAGAGCGTAAAAGGCTCAATGGAAAGCGCAGTCGGAGCGGCATAGCGGAGGCTGCAAAGCGATGCCGTATGAAGTCAGGCTCACTACGGTTTCGGCCGAGCAGCGGCAGAGCGCCCTTGCGGTTCCGAGCAAGCTTCATTTCCGGGCCAGTACAGAGAAGGGCGTTTGGATGTCCGGGCAGACAGAGGAGCAGGCGATGAGTGCGTGCCGCTCCCATGGGACAGAGGTTCGTTGGAGCAGGGATGAGAGTCGGCCGGTGCGCCTAAATATTCGCGCATTTTCGCCACAGACAAAAAGAGAGAGCGAAGAGATCCTCTCATTCTCATGTAAGTATTTGGGATAGCCTGCGACGAGATGGACATCCGCAGAGGCAGAATGGCACTGCGCGGCCACAGGAAGCGTTCTGGCTGCATCCATATATTCAGGTGAGTACACAGGATACGTTCTTTTTCAAAAGTGATTTTAGGGCATCCTGGAGCCGTATAGAGGGCATCAGCAAAAACAGTAGCAATCAGGACCAGGACGTTTTGTCGTGTGGTTTTGGATATACGGAGGAAGACGCTTGGGTCGCCCGCTAAGTGCCGGGGGCTGTGCCCAAGCGTGTAAAGCTTTACAGACAAAAGCGCACGGCCGGAGCGAAATAGCGAAGGCTGTGCAGAGTGGAGCCGCGGTGAGTCTTACATACAACAGTTCCGAACAGGCAGCGGCGGAGCGGCACTACAGTTTCGGGTCTGTTGCAGTTCCGGGTAAGGACAAAGAAGGGCGCAGTGCCCGAACGCTGAGGTCTTCGGCAAGCTCTGAAGCGTGGGTGCCAGGGTCGCCCGCCGGATGCCAGGGGCTGCGCATCCGTGTAAAAGGCTCAATGTAAGAGCGCAGTCAGAGCGGCATAGCGGAGACTGCAGAGTGGAGCCGTGGTGAGTCAAGCACACTACAGTTTCGGCATAGCAGCGGCGGAACGACCCTACCGTTCCGGATGAGCTGCGGTTTCGGAACAGCGTAAAGAAGGGCGCAGGGTTTTGGGACAGCCTACAGCAAGATGGTTATCGCGCCGACATCCGGGATACCGGGGGCACACCGCAGTCATCCGGGAAGCTTCGTACGTCCGCCGTGCGGTAAGGCAGAAGAATACGGAACGCTTGCGTCTCCGTCGGGATGATTGGGAAGATGCTCAGTTCCGCAGTTACTGATGCGCCGAGGGAGCAAGAACGTCAGGGACGCCCGCCAGGTGCCAGGGGCTTCGCCAAGGCGTGTAAGTCCCTACAGACAAAAGCGCACGGCCGGAGCGAAATAGCGAAGGCCGCGCAGAGTGGAGCCGAGGTGGATCATGTACACAACGGTTTCGGACTGGCAGCGGCGGAACGGCACTACGGTTCCAGGTGCGCTGCGGTTTCGGGTAAACGTAATGAAGGGCGCTGGGATGTGAGGGTAATGTTAGGGTTTTGTGAGGGTAAGGGTCCCATGTAACGTCGGAGTAGTGGCAAGAGTGAGAGGTCAAGAATGAAAGTCGGCCCTTGAACGCAGGCATTCAGGACAGCCTACAGCAAGATGGTGATCACGCCGGCATCTTAGGCATCGGGGCACGCCGCAGTCATTCGGAAAGCTCCGCACGTTCACCGTGCGGTAAGGCAGCAAAAGGTGGAACGCTTGCGTCTTCGCCAGGATGATAGGGAAGGTGTTTAGCCACGCAGTTACGGATGTGCCGAGAGGTCAAAACGTTTAGGTCGCCCGCCAGGTGCCTGTGGCTGTGCCTGAGCGTGTAAGTCCCTACAGATAAAAGCGCACTGCCGGAGCGGTATAGCGAAGGCGGTGCATAGTGGAGCCGCGGTGAATCATGTACACAACAGTTTTGGACTGGCAGCGGCGGAACGGTACTACGGTTCCGGGTATGCTGCGGTTTTCGGAACAGCGTAAAGAAGGGCGCAGTGAACTGGATGTCAGAGTTTCCGGCAATCTTCGAAAGCACAGGCGTCTGGGACGCCCGCCGGATGCCAGGGGCTGCGCCTGAGCGTGTAAGTCACTACATACAAAAGCGCAGTCGGAGCGGCATAGCGGAGACTACAGAGTGGAGCCGTGGTGAGTCAAGCGCACTACAGTTTCGGCATAGCAGCGGCGGAACGATACTACCGTTCCGAATGAACTGCGGTTCCGGAACAGCGTAAAGAAGGGCGCTGGGATTTGGGACAGTCTGCAGCAAGATGGTGGTCACGTCTGCATCTTAGGCACCTGGGGTACGCCACGATCATCTGGGAAGCTCCGCACGTCCACCGTGCGGTAAAGCAGCAGAAGAAGGAGCACATGCGTCCTCGCCGGGATGATTGGGAAAATGTTCAGACCCGCGGTTCCAAATACGCCGAGAAGTCAATTCGCCAAAGCGTGTAAGTCCCTACAGACAAAAGCGCACGGCCGGAGCGGTATAGCGAAGGCTGTGCAGAGTGGAGCCGAGGTGAATCATGTACACAACGGTTTCGGACTGGCAGCGGCGGAACGGTACTGCGGTTCCGGGTATGATGCGGTTCCGGGTAAGCGTAATGAAGGGCGCTAGGATGTGAGGGTAATGTTAGGGTTTTGTGAGGGTAAGGGTTCCATGTAACGTCGGAGTAGTGGCAAGAGTTGATGTATGCGTCTGCTTTTACGCCGTAGGTGGTGAAAGGTCAAGAATGAGAGTCGGCACTTGAACGCAGACATTCAGGACAGCCTACAGCAAGATGGTGATCGCGCCGGCATCTAAAGCACCGGGGGCACGCCACAGTCATCCGGAAAGCTCCGCACATCCACCGTGCGGTAAGGCAGCAGAAGAAGGAACGTTTGCATCTTCGCCGGGATGATAGGGAGGATACTTAGCCCCGCGGTTACGGATGCGCAGAGAGGTCAAAAACGCCTGGGACGCCCGCCGGATGCTAGGGGCTGTGCTGGAGCGCAAAAGGCTAATATAAAATGCGCAGACGGAGCGGTATTGCTGAGGCTGCATAGCGATGCCGCATGAAGTCAGACTTACTACGGTTCCCGCTCGGCAGCGGCAGAGCGCCCCTACGGTTCCGGACGAGCCGCGATTCCGGGTAAGCGTAAGGAAGGGCGCAAGGGTGCTTTAGCGGACGTAGGAGCAGGGACGTGAGCCAGTCTGTGAGCGGTTTTATGGATGGCCGTCCGTGATATGTACAAAAACGCACAAAATAAAAAAAGAATTTGTGCAGAAAGGGCTAACACAAACCAGCCATATTTCTGTAAAATAACTGTATCAAAGCTATCAAAAATTTAGAACGGAGGAAAACGGAATGGCTGGCATTGAGAACCTATTTGCAGGCAAAATCGAAGGTACCCCCATCAAGCTTTCACCTTATATTCCCGGGACGATCCCGAAGAATAAGGTGTATGTGTCATCGGAGGGCGTATGGCACCCCGATTCCGACGGCGCGTGGCCGCTTCACCCCTTTGCGTTCGACCGTTGGGACGTAGAGGATATGAGCTGGCACGACACATGCTCGCTCCACGAAGGATTGAACCCCTTTTCCATGTATAAGGTCCATGGAAAGGAATTTCTGGACCTACTTGGGGTAGTGAGCGTGAATACCTTCAAAGTGTTTCCTGTCGGAAAAGCTCGCCATACGATCATCTGCGACGAAAACGGGAAAATCATGCTGGACGGCATCGTTATCCGCAGAAGTGAAGAAGATTTCCTGGCGACCTGCTTCCTGGATCCCAATATGCTGAACCAAATGGCCGGAAATCGTTTCCATTTTGAGAGCAGCTTCGCCGGCGAGACCAATTTCTTCTTCCAGATGTGCGGACCGAACTCTCTTCCAATCGTGGAGGAGGCGACCAAACAGGATCTGCACGACCTGAAGTTCATGTATACGGCGGATGCAAAGATCGGTGGGAAAGATGTCTTCGTACTCCGCACAGGGATGGCCGGAACTCTTGGCTATGAGGTACACGGAAGTATTGAAGACGCCCATGCGGTATACCAAAAGCTTCTCGATGTTGGCAAGAAATACGGGATCCAGGAGATTGGCAGGCATGGATATATCAATGAGCACTGTGAGGGGAGTATTTTCCAGATCGCAGAGCATTTTGGTGTTCCGTTTGATACGCCGCAGGATCCCACCATCTATACAGGAAGCCTTCCTCGTGACAGTGAGCTCATATATCGGAGCCCGTTCGACTGCGGCTGGGGGAACCTTGTCAAATTCAATCACGATTTCATAGGCAAAGAAGCGCTGATGGCGGAAGCGGCCAGGCCTCATAATACCGCCGTCCATTTGATTTGGAACAAAGAAGATGTCCTGAAGGTGCAGGCAGGCGTCATGGATCCGGACAAGCGGTATGATTACATGGATATGGTCTGCGATTATGATTATGTCAGGAACTGCAGTGGTATCCATATCGACGCTGTCTATGACGGCGACAGGATGATCGGCGCGTCCTCCGGAAGAACACTGGTAGCAAAAACAAGGGAGATGATCTCCATCTGCACGGTCGCTGAAGAATATGCCGTAGAGGGTAAAGAAGTGGAGGTCCTCTGGGGGAATCCCGGTACGAATCAGGTGCGTATCCGGGCCACAGTGACATTGTTCCCGTACATCAAGGAAGGCAGAAATGAAAATTTCGATACAGAAACCATTCCTCATCCGGTGTTTGACTAAAGGCTGAGAGGGGGATCCCTGGGATAAAACTTCCCATCTTGTCCTGGTTTTTGTGCCCCCTGCCGTTTTGGCAGGGGGTTTTCTATTGACAGAGGGCGGGATTTGTGGTGAATATATTACTATATTCGAGTAGATAGGATAGATTGGATGAGCGGGAGAAATATGCTATGAAAGTAAACATTGAAATGATAGCGAAAGAGGTGGGAGATCTTCACCCAACGATAATGGGCAGTCCGTTTTCGGTGGAAATGACTATTAACAATATTTATCGTCTTAATCTGCACACAGAGTGCAAAAAAAATTATGCATATCTGTTGTCTGGTACGAATTTCTTGGAATTGTCAAACCAAGATCTGGCTGAGGAACTGAAATTTATCGTTGTGGGGAAATGTCCGGATAGAAAGAGGATCTCGCCAAAATGGAAAATCCTTGAACTTGACACGGAAGACGAGTTAGATCAGGTTTATGACAGGCTATTGCAGGTCCTTGACCTGTATAACTGCTGGGATGCAGATCTCTCGGAAAGCATTTTGGCGGGAGATCCTTTGCAAAAGCAAATGGACATTGCAGTCAGGCATTTTCCTGATCCGGTCGCCCTGTTTGATACCTCCTTTTCCCTGATCGCATACGCTGGCAAACTTCCGGAAACGATTGAAGATCCCATATGGAAAAATGTTGTTGAATATGGATTCGGTTCTATTCAGGCTCTGCGACCCGGATATCTGGGATTTCTGGAAGCAAATATGGATTCAGTTGTCCCTCTTTTCTATCCGGAGATAGACATTCCCTCCGAAAACCGATATATCTCGGCTATCCTCAGGAACAGAAACGGAACGCCTATCGCATTTTTGGCAATGGATGAAATTACGGCGAAATATGAGAATGCGGATCTGTCCATCATTTATCATATACAGAAGCGCCTGGAATGCTCCGATGCGCTGTTCAAAGAGATCGGGATGCAGGAAAACAGCAGCCATGTCGTCTTTGCAAAACTGGTCAACGGCGAAGGAGTCTCTGAAGACTTAAAGTCCAAGTTTTATGAGGAGATGAAGTGGCGGAAAAGCGATCATTACAGTCTGCTTGCTATCAGCAAAAATGCGGTAGGGGAGCCGGTCACTCCGGAGGAATATGTCTCCTATGTGCGCCGGCTAAAGAGAGTTTGTCCGTTCCTCCAATACTATTATTACGATAAACAGATCATCGGGATCATGCAGAGCAAAGAACGGGAGCAGGAATTTTTAACTGCAGAGATATCCCGCTTTTTAGATGTAACCGGGATCAGGATAGGGGTCAGCATGAGCATAAAGGGATACGAATACCTGACCGCCGCTTTACAGCAAGCAAAAACGAGTCTCTCCTACTGCTCTGACCGAAACAGGATCGTATTTTACGGGGATATTTTCGGTAGGGCAGTTATAGATTCGCTGACTGAGGATAGGCAGATACCGTTAAAGTATTGTGACCCAATTCTTTTCCCGTTGTTGGGCCTTCAGGAAAAAGGGCAGGATCTGCTTAATACTCTGTATAATTATCTTGACAACGGTTGCAATGTCAAAAGAACTGCGGAAAAGAGCAATATGCACCGAAATACCGTGTCCTACCGTATTGCAGCTATTGAAGATATTATCGGTATTTCACTGGAAGATCTTGAAAACGAACAGATGGGGCGGATAAAGATCTCAATGAATCTGCTGAATTTGTGGGACAAAGAATACAGGCGAAAGTGATACATTGGGGCCGTTGTCAAAGTCGTACTATTTTTATCACAAAATATGTCGAGAAAACCCCGACCGACAACGTCGGTCGCGGGATGAATCGACCCAGCCATAAGGTGTGGGTATCTATATAACTCATTGTTTCTTTCTTACATATTTTGAGCGTATAGGTCCGAAACCACTACGGCTTCGGGGGAAGTTGCGTTTCTGGGTCTGCGCAGAGAAGGGCGCAGTGAACTGGAAGTCAGGGTCCATCGACAATCACCGAATACAAAGGCGTCAGGGACGCCCGCCAGGATGCCAGGGGCTGCGCCTGAGCGTGTAAGTCCCTACAGATAAAAGCGCACGGCCGGAGCGAGATAGCGAAGGCGGTGCATAGTGGAGCCGCAGCAAATCATACACGCAACAGTTCCGGACCGGCAGCAGCGGAACGACCCTACGGTTCCGGGTGAGCCACGATTTCGGGTAGGCGCAGAGAAGGGTGCCAGGCCCTCCCTCTCAGGTCTCCCCTCTCCCGTTTCCATACTGCTCAGGAGCGAGATGCCGGGGACCGATGAGCCGTGAGATAACACAGGGGGACCGGTCCGGGGGGGCAGGACGCGAAGTATGGGGACATGGGAGTGGATGTCTGAGGAGACGGTGGGCCCACAAAATGCACAGGGTACGGCGGAGAAAGGTCCCTCCCCTGCCCTGGCTTGGATGCTATCGGCATCAGGCATCTCCTCAGGCCTCTCCCCATGTGACTGACGAATGCCTAACATTAAAGCTGTTTCATCGGGAAATTGTCCCTATAGACAACGACCTTGACTATCTGCCAGAGCGGATGAGGAGCAAGGCAGCATCCGTGTGTCCAGACAATCCATAATGGGATATGCCTGAGGATCGGGCATGCGGGGTTGAGATTATTCTGAATATAAGATATAATCAACATGTGTTAGTTGATCCTGCGCATGCGATGAGCGGAGGTGAAGATGTGGTACGAATGATGACGGTCAAGGAGGCGGCAGAAAGATGGGGTGTCTCCGAAAGATGGGTCACCGGTCTCTGCAGCTCAGGCCGAGTACCGGGAGCCGTGAAGCATGGCCGCTCCTGGAGTGTCCCGGAAAACACAGAAAAGCCATCTGACCGGCGAAGCAGGGACAAACAGACGCGGGATGTTGACAGGCTGCCTCTCCCCATTGGCGTTTCGGACTACCGCACCGCTTCGACCTCGTACTATTATATGGACAAGACGCTGTTGATCCGGGACTTTTTGGACGAACGGCCAATGGTGTCGTTATTCACCCGTCCGCGGGGTTTTGGGAAAACGCTCAATATGGACATGCTCCGGGTCTTCTTTGAGCTATCGGAAAAGGACACATCCGTTTACTTCCGATCCAAGAAGATATGGAGATGCGGAAAGAAGTACAGGGACTGCCAGGGAAAATATCCGGTCATCTTCATCACATTCAAAGATTGCAAGTACGACACCTGGGAGTACACATACGAAGCGATCAGGAAGACGCTGGCACAGGAGGCGTTACGTCACCCGGAGCTGAAAGGCAGTCCGAGATGCGATGATTTTGAGAAGTCGATATTCAACAGGCTGCTCTCCGGCGAGATGTCAAAAGTAGAGCTTTCCGGTATCCTGCGGGACCTGTCCGCCATGCTCCACAAACACCATGGGGTGGCGCCGGTCATCATCATCGAGGACTACGATGTTCCCATTCAGCAGGGACACATCTGCGGATTCTACGACGAGGCGGTGTCTTTCTTGCGGAATCTTTTCTCTGGCGGACTGAAGGACAACCCGCATCTAACGTTTGGTTTCCTGACTGGTATACTGCGTCTGGCCCAGGACAGTGTTTTGGGCGGTCTCAACAACATCAAAGTCAATACAGTACTGGACAGCCGGTACAGCGAGTATTTTGGACTCACGCCGGATGAAATCAGAACGATGGCCGCGTACTATCATTCAGAAGACAAGATCGATGAGATATGTGAATGGTACGGCGGATACCGGTTCGGCCACAGTGACATCTTCGCTCCATACTCGGTCATCCGTTATTTCGGCAGCGGGTGCCGGCCGGGGGTGTTCTGGCAAGCCGCAGGGAGCAATGATATCATCAACGATGCCATCTCTGTATCAGGCGATGAGATAGCAAACGACCTGAAAGCACTGTTGTCCGGAAAGACATTACGAACGAAAATAGACTCCAATGTCGTATACCCGCAGATGCACAGTAACCCCTCATACATCTACAGTTTCCTGCTCATGGCGGGGTATCTGACGCCGGTCAGTGAGAGGATGATGGCCGGCTGGAACGAATTTTACGATGTTGCGATCCCAAACAAAGAGGTCTCTTGCGTATGCCAGGTTGAGATCCTCGAAAAACTCGAACGACTTGGCCCGCCCGCATCTGCCTCATCGCTCCCTCCCGCCATTCATCGAGCAGAGGATGCCGTCTGAAGGCACAGAGTCAGGCGGGAGCAGTGACCTCCGAAAATATGGAATCAGATCCGTTTTGAGATACATCCGCATTCTCTTGAAGGATGCGGACTTTTCTTGTGACGTCATTCTCTCATCTCCCCCCTATCTCCTCTTTCCTCTCCTATATCGTTTTTGTCCATACAGACATTTACCCGCAAGCCTTGCCCCGGCAACGTGCATTCCGGCCGGAGATGTCCGGATACCGCAGGGAGATGCAGCTCCGGGAACTCTCAGGCACCGGGTCGCTGCGCAAAAACAATGTTAATACATCATCTGTGGAGTCTCTACCTTCGCTACATGTCCCCTCTCCTCCCCCTTCCCCAGCTGCGACTCGACCGTAGTACTCCAACATCCACCTTGGCGGATGGGTCCATCCTACATCTCCCCCAACTCTTACCCTGCCTCAATAACACTCCGCGCCCTTCTTTTCGCTGCCCCGGAACCGCGGCTTACCCGGAACCGTAGTGCCGTTACGCCGCTGCCGGTCCGGAACCGTTGTGTGCATGACCCACCGCGGCTCCACTCTGCACAGCCTTCGCTATTTCGCTCCGGCCGTGCGCTTTTATCTGAGGGGACTCACACGCCTGGGCGAAGCCCCCAGCATTCAGCGGGCGACCCTGACATTTACTCTTTCAAAGATTTGCCGAGAAGCCATGACATCCAATCCACTGCGCCCTTCTCCATTCTGGCCCGGAAACCCAGCTTTCCCAAAACCGTAGTGGTCTGGCGCCTGCATATACGGAACCGTAGTGATGAGACGTTACGGCGCCGCCCCGCGGAATTTGACGCTGCTTTGAGCACTGTCAAGTTCCGCCTTTTTTATTGAGCTTTTACGCTCAGGCGCAGCCACAGGCATCCGGCGGGCGGCCCAGACGCCTATGCTTTCGGAGATTGCCGGAGGCCCTGACATCCAGTTCACTGCGCCCTTCCTTACGCTTACCCGGAAACGCGGCTCTGCTGGAACCGTAGGGGCGCTCTGCCGCTGCTGAGCGAGAACCGTAGTAAGTCTGACCTTAGACGGCATCGCTGTGCAGCCTCCGCTATGCCGCTCCGTCTGCGCTCTTGTATTGAGCCTTTTTCGCAGAGGCGCAGCCACAGACACCTTGCGGGCGTCCCAGGCGTTCTTGTTCCCTCGGCGCATTCGTGACTGTATGACAGAGTATCTTCCCAATCATCCCGGCGAAGACGCAAGCGTTCCGCCTTTTGCTGCCTTACAGCACGGTGGGCGTGCGGAGCTTCCCGGATGACTGTGGCGTGCCCCGATACCTAAGATGCCAACGCGATCACCATCTTGCTGTAGGCTGTCCCTAATACCTGCGTTCAAGGACTGCCTCTCCTTTTGACTACTTATCACCTACGACGGAAAAAGGGGAATGACCCATCCGAAGTGCGCACTCTTATGTCTACTCATATTACGGCGCCCTTCCTTATACTGTCCTGGAATCGCAGCTCGCCCGGAACCGCAAGGGCGCTCTGCCGCTGCATGGTGGAAAACTGTAGTGGACTGGACTTCAAACGGCTCCGCTTTGCAGCCTGCGCTATGCCGCTCCGGCCGCTCTTTTACATTGAGCCTTTCACACTTAGGCACAGCCCCTGACATCCTGGCGGGCGTCCTCAACACCTGCTCTTTCAAAGCTTGCTAGGGGCCACTGGCATTCAGGTCCGGCGCCCTTCTCCGTGCTTACCCGAAACTGCAGCTCGTCCGGAACCGTAAGGGCGCTCTGCCGCTGCTTGGTGGAAAACTGTAGTGGACTGGACATCAAACGGCATCGCTTTGTAGCCTTCGCTATTCCGCTTCGGCTACGCTCTTACATTGAGCCTTCTTCATGTAGGCATAGCCACAGACGCCCGGCGGGCGGCTCACACATCCATATTTTCGGAACTCGCCAAGGGACCTCAAGGACATCGGGGACATCAGTATCGGGCAGCAGAGAAAGAGCGGTGCGCCTCGTTACACTCATACCAGCAGCGGGTCCGCGCCATTCAACATCTCCCATACAGCCTCGCAACGCAGCCGGGCCGCGATAACAGCAGCAGCCGCACTATAGATGCAGAGTCTCTCAAAGAAGATGCTCTTGCTGTAGGAGGGAAAAGACTAAACATATACAGTGAGCAAAATCATAGTTCGCTTCCTCCTCGTCAGAATCGAATTTTGATGTGCGTTATTCTAAGGATTCCTCGTAGGCACATGGATCTATGGTCGTCGTGAGTGAACTTGATTATCCTGCTATATGAGATGCGCCTTAAAGTTGGCAGGACATAACATGACATGATAAGTAATGATACTGAAAGCCATAGTCCATTGACAAGCTCTAAAGGACAGAACGTCAGGGTCGCCCGCCAGGTGTTAGGGGCTTCGCCCAGGCGTGTGAGTCCCCCATAGATAAAAGCGCACGGCCGGAGCGAAATAGCGAAGGCTGTGCATAGTGGAGCCGTTGTGAGTCATGGGTACAACAGTTCAGGCTCTGCAGCGGCGGAGCGGCACTACAGTTTCGGGTAAGCTGCGTTTTCGGGTCAGTGGAAAGAAGGGCGCCATGTTTGAGTTGGGGTGTGAGTCGGCCTGTGAGTAGTCCAAGTATTCGCCTTTGCCACAGGTGGTAAGTGTAAAAGATGCGTTCCCATACATGTAAACATTTGGGACAGCCTGCAACAAGAGGATCATAGCGCAGGCACATCGGGCGTGGGGGCACACCGCATCTGTTCAGTCTTGTAGTTTCGGATATGCAGAGGATGCTGATGCCGAGGCGCCCGCCAAGTGTCAGTGGCTTCGCTCAGGCGTATAAGTCTCTACAGAAAAAGCGCACGGCCGGAGCGAAATAGCGAAGGCCGCGCATAGTGGAGCCGCAGTGAATCATGCACACAACAGTTTCGGGCCTACAGCGGCGGAACGATACTACGGTTCCGGATATGCCTCGCTTTTGGGTAAACACAGAGAAGGGCGCAATGCCTAAATGCCAGAGTCCTTCGGCAGCTCTAAAACACAGACGCCGGGGCCGCCCGCCAAATGACAGGGGCTGTGCCTATGTACAAAAGGCCCAATGGAAAGATGCAGCCGGAGCGTGTATAAGTTTTAGCGGAGGCTGCACAGCGATGCCGTTCGAAGTCAGATATACTACAGTCTTCATCTAGCAGCGGCAGAGCCACCCTACGGTTTCGGGTATGCTGCGATTCCGTTCAAGAATAGAGAAGGGCGCAGGGCCCGAAAGCCATAGTCCATTGACAAGCTCTAAAGGACAGAACGTCAGGGCCGCCCGCCAGATGCCAGGGGCTGCGCTCAGGCGTGTAAATCCCTACAGACAAAAGCGCACGGCCGGAGCGAAATAGCGAAGGCTGTGCAGAGTGGAGCCGGGCAGCGGCGGAACGGCACTACGGTTCCGGGCCTGCTGCGGTTTCGGAACAGCGTAAAGAAGGGCGCCGGGGTGTTTGGGCGGGCGCGTGATCGAGGGTGTGAGTAAGTGTCGTTCGTGGATATGTGGCCTGTCGAGATAATGTTGTGAGTCAGTTTGTGAGTAGTTTTGTGGGGCAAAATATTCGCCGTTTTTCGCCGCAGGCAATAAGAGTATGTGGAGAGATGCGTATCCTTAAACGTAAGTGTTCGGGACAGCCTGCAACAAGATGATTATCGCGCTGGCATCTTGGGCGCGGAGCACGAGGTGGCCGTTTATGAGACGCCCGCCAAGTGCCTGTGGCTATGCCTATGCGTAAAGGCAAAACAAAAAGTGAGATCGGACAGAGCAAAATTGGCGAAGTCCGATCTCGTTGGAGCGGCGATGTAATACTATTCTCCAATAAAAAGTAGCGAAGCAAGAAGAACTGTGGTATAATAGCAAAGGGTGACGAAAGATGAAGTACAAATTTAGCGAAGAAGACTATCAGAAGATCGTGGCGGCAAGGAAAGCAAACCGGGATAAGCAGACAGACGCACGGCTGAAAGTATTGGAACTGCGCTGCGAGGGAAAGA
>CANQCS010000024.1 GCA_947589745.1 uncultured Oscillospiraceae bacterium | reverse complement strand
TGTAAGTCCGGTTTGGGGGCGAGTATCTGGAAACCGACCGCAGTAATGCGACACGGCGCTGGGTGCTTAGCCTACCTTGATGTCACAGGAAGCATCGGACTGTTTGGCAGTCCCATGACAATCGCTAGGGAGATAAGCGCCAGAATAAGGTTTGAATTGGGCATAACGGTTTCTATAGGCGTATCCAACAATAAAATCACCGCTAAGCTGGGAAGCGACTACAAAAAGCCGGATGCCATCACGCGGATAGGGCGGGATAACTACAAGGAGCTCGTGTATCCGCTGCCAGTGGAAGACCTCCTGTATGTAGGTCCGGCAACATCGAAAAAACTTCGCGGCATTGCCCTCCACACCATTGGACGGCTGGCGGAGTGCCCGGAAGATGTACTCCAACGGAGGCTCGGCAAGATAGGGCCAGTTCTCAAAACCTTCGCCTTGGGCAACGATGTATCCCCAGTGCAACGAACAGACTACACCAGAGCTATCAAGAGCGTCGGCAACAGCGCCACTACACCCCGCGATTTGGTGAACAATGAGGACGTCCATTTAATGCTGCTCTTGCTGGCGGAAAGCGTGGCTGCCCGGATGCGCGAAATTTCCTCCAAATGTACCGTTGTGGAGGTTTCTGTCCGAGACAAGAATCTCTACTGCTTCACCCGCCAGCATAAGCTCAAAACGCCCACCTGCTCCAGCCAAGAGATAGCTCTGGTTTCGTTTGAACTATTCAAGGCAAACTACCGCTGGTGGGCTCCAATTCGCTCCATTGGAGTCCGGGGCGCCGGCTTGGTGCCATCCACTGCGCCTATTCAACTCTCGCTCTATCAAGAAGATAGCAAGCGGCAGAAGTGGGAATCCATTGACCGCACCGTGGATGAGCTGCGCCGCCGATACGGCTATATGGCTGTGCAAAAGGCGACAATATATACCGACCCTCTCCTTGGGCACATCAATCCAGTGGAGGACCACACCGTCCATCCGGTTGGTTTTTTTGGAGGTTAAATATGGGCAGGACGAAACGATATGTACCAGTTTTGGTCCAGTTTAGCACGGACGGCAAAATGCGTCCCACCGTCATCACCTATGCACCCGGACAAAACTATGCGGTTGATAAGGTCCTTGATGTCCACCGCAGAGCCTGCGAGAGTGTAGGTGGAGTAGGAGATTGTTATCGGATTTTGGTTCTGGGTAAAGAGACTCGGTTGTGGTTCGAGAAAGGAAGGTGGTTCATTGAGGACAGGCATCCAAACCACTAGGTGTACTATAATATGAGAAAAAGAGGAGGTAGGACCATGTGTAATAAAACCAATTCCACCGGTGCGAAGGAGGTCTTCTGCGCCCCCACTCATATAAGAGAGGCTGTATTCGGCACAGCAATGCGTGATAGCAACCTCTGCCAGGAGTTCATTGTCCATCTTCTGGGGCGGGAGGTGCAGTCAGTAAATTATTTGTCGCGCTGCGTTGAGAAACCCTTTCGTGGTGTGACTGTAGATGACCCGCTGGGGGATATGTTCGCATGCATCAGTACTATGAGCGGGAAGAGAACGATTTCTGAAGTTGCCTCGAATTTACAAAAACTACGATCCGTGCCGAATCGCCACAATTATTATCAGGTTGTTGTGGCGCTTGACGGTATATGCGACATGCTGCCGCAAGTCTTCCGCATGCCCATCCGTACGCCAGAAGGGGATACGGAACTTATTCTCATAGATGCCACACATGAGGACCCCAACGTATCCAGAGAGATCAAGGAATTCATGGAGATAGTTCGAACAGATGACGTCAATGAGTATCCGTCAGCTGAAGCTATAAAAAGTGATTTCGGAAAGCGGATCCTCCATATTGCCATTATTGTTCTGGCAGATTTGTACTCTCTTGAAAAAGTGGATGGACGCGGCATAAACTTTAACAATCTGCCCGCGCTGATAACGCAAAAAACTGTGTTGGAGAAGCTCATATCAGCAGCAAAGGGCAAAGATGTCCATGTGAGCAACATCGATACGGAGGCCAAATGGTTTTGCGATGCATTGTGCTATGCCGATGGGTGGACCGCAGTCAGCACGTTTCCCGCTCCTATCCCCCTCGATTGGTTTCTTCATTTTCTCTACAATATACCGGGAATTATTGAAATATCTACCCAGGTACGCGAGAATAAGACTGTCATAGCCATCACTGGATTTGATGCGCTCGGACTCGGCCATTGCTGCTATCGGATCGGCCAGAGCGTCACGAACCTGGCCGTCCAAGTTCCGGTACCTTCTGATACATCTTATTTGATCTTCTGCGTCCCCTCCGACGGAATGATACGAGATGCGCCGGAGGAAATACAGGAGCTGCTGGATATTTTGGCGGAAGGGGAGACGAAAGCGAAGGTAAAGGGGCACCTGATAGAAATGATGCAGAAGTATCAGGTGCATCGAGGATATCGGAGTGAGTTGCTGTTTGAAGAAAAAATAAACGTGGGTCGTTTTGCGGAGGAAATCGATAGACGTGACGATGTATTGGATAATTTTCTTGCAACGAGTCTGGTAGCTTCTGGTCTCGGCGGCTTCCTGTCCGGCTACTCTAGCGTCCTTGCTCTAAGAGTCCACGCGCACATACTAGTACAGAGTGAGCACATTCCGGTGGAGGACCTGAGCGAACAGCTCAATTTGTCAAAGGGGTGCATTGAGGCTGTTCTGTGTGGAGGCCAAGTGGAATATTGTGATTTTATGTCGAGTCGCTCAAAAGTAACCCTCCAAGAGGATAGGTAAAAGAGATCTTCGGAGAAACCATGCTCTGAGTGGCCGGAGCAGTTTGTCCACTTATCATTGCTTTTCCTCCATGTCGTGTACCTCCAGTCACATATATTGATAGGAGATTTCCCGCACTGCACGCAAGTAAGAGGTCCCAAACAGGTTCAGGTGGTTGAGCAGATGATAAAGATTATACAGATTCCGCCGCTCTGCGTAGTCTGTGTCAATGGGATTCCCCTCATGGTAGGCGCTGTAGAAGCTCTCCGGGAAACCGCCGAACAGCTCTGTCATAGCTAGTTCCGCCTCAAAGTGTCCTATATATGCAGCTGGGTCCAAAATCCATGCTTTTCCGTCCGGACCGCAGACCGCATTCCCGCTCCATAGGTCCCCATGGAGCAGGGATGGGAACGCCGGCTCCGGTAGGTAGTCCTCCAGGTGCTCCAGCACCCGAGACAGGCGACGGCTCGTACCAGGGTCCAGTATGTCCCTTGCCAGCTCTATTTGGGGCAGCAGCCTGAAGTCCCGGAAGAAAGCGACCCAGCTTGCGCTAAGGGTATTTCTCTGCGGCGTGGTGCCAATGAAATTATCCGCTGAGAATCCGAAAGGGCCGCCTGTGAGCGGCGGCTGCGCTGCACGGTGCAACGCTGCGAGTTCATGACCGAATATCTCCCAATAATCCTTCACTGGCTGGGCGGATTCCACGTATTCCAGGATGAGGAAGGAGATGTGCCTCCCCTCGTCGGTGCCCACAGCCAGCGGCTGAGGCACACCTATCACTCCTCTTTCCCGCAGCGCCTCCAGGCCTGCCGCCTCCGCTGTGAAGAGCGGAGCGTTTTGCGTTGTGTTACATTTGAGAAATACCCGTTTCCCATTGGAGAGGTGCAGACGGTAGGAGTGGTTGATATCGCCGCCATATACTGGTCGTTGACCAGCTATCCGGACAGTGTCCCCGTACAGCCCCGAAATGGCTGCGTCCATGGTTGCCGAAGTCAGCATATCCAGTCCTCCCATTCCAGCAGTAGAATTCGTGTCAATTCGGTTCCGCTGGTCCAGTCAAATCTGTAATGTCCTGGAGTGGAATGGCTGTCCTGTCTTTCAGTACAAGAACACCTCCAATCGGGTCCACCCGCAAAGCCTTGCCGCTCACCCACACATATTCTCCACCGTTCTTCCTGTTGTCCGGACGAAAATACCGGACGCATACCTCCGGCTGCTCAGAGATGTGCTCAGACAAAGTATGTAGCTTTTCATTGAGCTCCGCGACAACAGATACATCCACCTCAGTTCGCTCCTCAGTGAATCGCGCAGCCTCCTGGACAGCGTCATCGTAGCCCACTAAAGCCGCGAATGGGGCGAACTGCGCGGCACGGGATGGGCGTGGCATGCGGGGATGATTTTTAGGGTCCGGATGAGGCAAATGGACGATATCCTCGTATGGAAACATGAAGGGAGCCTCCAATCGTATATTCGTCATAGGCAATTCGCATGGCTATGTTAGTCAAGGGAGAATATTATGGTATTCCTCCCAAAGGATTTTCTATATTTCAAGCTTTATGCCCGCCAATCTGACAGTTTCGCTCACGCATGGTGGCGCCTTCCGTTAGATTTGAGCCTTTCAGAATAGCATTCTTCCCGTATTTCTGCCGGATTGCCAACATCGCCTGTTGCTTTTTCTTCTCCTTTTCCGATGCAGCCTGTTCCGCTTTACGCTGTTCCTCCAAAGCAGCATAGTCCGTAAAGAGGTCCAGCTGCTCCGGCACCGGCTCGGGCACCTCCCTCTCCTTTGTCGCATGGTTGGCTACCACATACATTCGTCGCACCAGAAGGTCCGACTGTACGATGCGGTCGTACAGTTCACGCACAGCCTCAGTGATGGCCCTGGAGGAGGCAGTGTACTGCGGCAGGTTGATGGAGCCATGAGCAGGCTTCGGCAATTCACGGCCGTAGTGGTCCTTCTGGACAGGCCCCTTGTACCTGGCTCGGAGGTCCGGGTCCGTCATGCACTCGATATCGTAGCCCACCGTCAGCACGATTTGATCTGTGACCAACCCCTTCTCCACAAGGTCTAGGCTGAGGGCGTCCGCCATCTCCCAGACGACGAGACGTCCCTTCTCGAATGTATAAGCCTCCTGGAGCACCTGACCGGAGCTGATGCTGTTGGACTCCGGCCGATACGACTTGATGTCGGACATCGTCGTAGGCTCATAGCCCCAGGCATGGTCGATGAGCAGTTCTGTATTGACGCCGAACATCTTATAAAGCCCATTCTCGTCCGTCAGAGACCGCCGCGCGATGTCGCCCATGGTGTACATCCCGGCGGCCTCCAATTTTTTTGCGTACCCCCTTCCAACTCTCCAGAAGTCGGTCAGCGGGCGGTGGGTCCAGAGCTTTCTTCGATAGCTCATCTCATCCAGTTCAGCGATACGGACTCCATCCCTGTCCGGCTGGATGTGCTTGGCCTCGATGTCCATAGCGACTTTCGCAAGGTAGAGGTTGGAGCCGATACCGGCCGTGGCGGTGATGCCAGTCTGCTTCAGCACCGCCTGTATCATGCGCATGGCTAGCTCATGGGCGGTGCAGTGGTACGTCTCCAAATAGCCGGAAGCGTCCACGAAGACCTCGTCGATGGAGTAGGCGTAAATGTCCTCAGGAGCTACGAAATGGAGATATATCTCCGTGCTCTTTTTCATATAGTGCGCCATCTGCGGCGGTGCCATGATGTAGGATAGAGCAAGGGATGGGTCCCGCTCCAGCTCTTTCGCGTTACTGGACTCGCCGCGGAAAATGCGACCAGGCGCACGCCGCAGCCGCTCTGCGTTGACCTCCTTGACCCGTTGGACGACCTCAAACAGGCGGGCCCGGCCCGGTATGCCGTAGGCTTTCAGTGATGGGGAGACAGCCAGGCAGATGGTCTTTTCTGTGCGGGTCGGATCAGCGACTACGAGGTTCGTTGTGAGAGGGTCCAGGCCTCGCTCAGCACACTCTGAGCTGGCATAATAGCTCTTGAGATCTATCGCCAGAAAAATACGACCCTTTTTCCGTTCCATGGAACACCCCTCCCTGGCCAAACAATATCGTTTTCTTGGTGCATTCCTTACCAGGGTGGAGGTTTTCACTAACAGTAACCTTCCGCCCCGGGATTTTCTGCCTCATAAGTGGACTAATACTATTCTTCAACTAAATGTATCGATACAGTGCGGGAGTATAGGAATTATAATGCTTTGATAGAGGTATTAATGCTCTTTTTGATGCTGTTTTTTTCAGGAAAAGCATCATTTAACTTCTCCCTGTATATGGTAATAGACTGTTATGCAACGGATTGCGCGTCACCAGGTGAACCTCTCATTTTATGCCTGCCACGCTTCCTGGGATGATATACCAGATACAGAATACTGCAGAATATTATTCCTTTACATTATACCAAATTTTACAACAAATATCAACTTCTGTATTGAGAAAGCAGACATTGTAGCCACTTCGTTCCCCAACAACAATATGGGCATTCTTGACAGAGAGAAGCCTTCATCACTATTAGTTTGAAGGGGGGCTTTCAAGAATATCGAGTTCTGTTTTAACATGGTGGGAGCCTTTCTACAGAGTTTCCGGAAGCTCATGATACCGACAAGTTGGGTCATATTGAACGTCAAATCGACAAGGCGGATCTGCTAATTTTTGATGATCTCAGCTGCACGGGCTTTCGAAAAGACGAATCCGTGCTGTTTTTAGGTAACATCTGGCCTCAACAAGTGGACTAGTACCATAGTCAACAAGAATCTTCCGTTTTCGTGTTGATATGTTAGCGGTGATGAACTTTAGAGCGACAAGCCTTGCCATATTGTCAGGTTTAGCAGGGTGAAGTTTCTTTCAGTACCCGTTAGGGCAGTCAGAGTAAGCTCCTAGGAGGTGGCACATTGCCCCGACCCAGGATCTAAGAGCTGTACTGCCTTTAATCCAATTGTCAATTATAGAATTGCACTCCTGAATAAAGCGTAAGCGTCAAATTTGGGGGCGGACTGAATCTTAGAACTAAGTGTGCCACAATGTGCATGGAACTCACAGGGACTCCACAATAATCACCGAGATTCTATGAGAGTCTGAGAGAGTCACCGGGAGTCACGGTGACTCTTGTAGGAGTAAAAAAGTAAGGAGGCACACAATGAGTCAAGAAGCAACCATTCAGTCTTTAGGACAGCGCCAGCGGCTTCTGGAATGGAGGCAACGGGTAGCCGCCTGCCAGCAAAGCGGATTGTCGGTAAAGCGCTGGTGTGATGAAAACGGCGTTCCCTTGAAAACCTACTACGCATGGCAGAAGAAAGTGTTTTCCTTTATGATGGAGCAGCAAAAGCTCCAGTTGGAAACCGAAGAACATGAGGGCTGCTTTGTGGAACTCCCGGCACCACAGCCAGTGCAGCAGGAGACCAGTCATCTCATAGCCAACATCCAGATGGGACAGGCAACCGTAAATCTTTATTCCGGCGCGGACCCAAAGCTGGCACAGGCACTGGTGCAGGCGCTAAAGAAATGTTGAATGATTTCAAGGGAGCGGATAAGGTCTATATCGCCTGTGGGTATACGGACCTGCGCAAAGGGATAGACGGCCTGGCGACGATGGTGCAGCAGCAATTTGAACTGGACCCATTCACTAACACGTTGTTTCTGTTTTGCGGACGAAAACGGGACCGGATAAAAGGCTTATATTGGGAACGAGACGGCTTCATCCTTCTCTACAAGAGATTGGAGCAGGGCGCGTACCAATGGCCAAGGAACGAAGCGGAAGTAAAGATGCTGACCCAACAGCAGTACCGGTGGCTGATGGAAGGATTGAAAATCGAGCAGCCAAAAGCACGCAAGGATGTGACCGGCCTGAGCATGATATAGCTCCAATCAGCCCCAAAATTTACAAAAACCAAATAAAATGCTGGCAATTTTGTATATTTTGCGGTATAATTAGGGCATGAATAAGGAAATGATCCAAACCGCAAGTACCACGGTGCAGGATGAGCAGATTCTCATCTCCCGTGCGGAATACGAAGCACTTCTGGCAGAGAGGAATGAGCTTAGCCAGAAGTTGGATTATCTTATGAAGAAGAAGACTTTCGGCACTTCATCGGAACAGGCTACGGAGCAGCTTGCTGGACAGTTGAGCTTTCTCTTTAACGAAACCGAGGTGTGGGCTTCACAAAAGGAGTCCTCGGCAGGAAGCACGACCGTAGCCTCGCATACCAGGAAGAAGAAGGCCTTCCGTCTGGAAAGCACACTGCCGGAAGGCATTGAGGTCGAAGTTGTGGAGCATGGCATTCCCGAGGAAGAGCGGGTGTGCGGCGCCTGCGGTACAGTGATGCAGCCGATCGGCAAGGAGAGCGTGCGCACTCTCGTTCTGCACCCTGCGACTGCCACTGTCCGGGAGGATGTTTATTACACCTACGCCTGCCCGAAATGCAAGACGGACGCAGAAGAGACCCCCATCCAGAAAACAGAACATATCCCAGCGGTAATTCCTGGCAGCTTTGCCTCTCCGGAAGCGATCGCATACATCATGGCGCAGAAATATGGGATGGGTTCCCCTCTGTACCGGCTGGAGCAGGAACTCAACCGCGCTGGCATCCCGCTTTCCAGACAGACCATGTCCAATTGGCTGATCATTGTCTCTGACAAATGGCTGATGCCGATTTATAAAGAGATGCATCGTCTGCTGGTGCAGGAGAAGGTGCTTCATGCGGACGAAACGACCCTCCAGGTGTTAAGGGAGGAAGGGAAGTCAGCCCAGTCCAAGAGCTACATGTGGCTCTACCGGACAGGCATCCATGCCAGCCAGCAGATAGTGCTCTACGAATACCAGCCAAACCGAAAAGTCAGCATTTTTTCTCTATTAGTGCTGAAAGATTTGCGTGGTGATCAGTATGTGCATTTATTATGGTGACATAGAGGGGTTGACGTATAAAGAGGTCGAGCATGTATTCCCAGCAGGAGTCGGGGGGATTTCAGTGTTGAAAAAGGGGATAGTGTCTGATCAAGCAAACAGTCTTTTTTCAAAACTTGAGCTCAAATTTATGCGTGGTTCACTAATTGTCCCTACCAGGGTGATGCTTGGACCGGGGAAAAGAGGTTCTCGTGCCGAAAAAAATATGGCAAAGACCCAGATTAGTATCATGACTGATGACGATGGGGATTTGTCCCTCGGGTATATCTCCGGAAATACTAGCTATTACATAGACTGTCTTGTCAAACATGGCGAAAGTCACAAATTTGTGGTTGGTTCAGAACATCACGATGACTCAATGCCAGCTTTGAGTGCATTCTGTAGGGATATGATGAATATGGAAAACCGATTTGTGTCTATTGTGTCAAGAACGATTGAACCGGGGGATTGGATTGCAGGTTTTTATAAATCGAAGTATTATATTGCCCACGGGGATAACTTTGACCTAAGCCAGGTCAAGCATACCCTGAAGGTACTGACTGAAATACCAAAACCGGAGCAGGTCAATAGAAAAATGACTAAACCAAAATCTGAATTATTGCTTGAGGATTCAGACGATATTACCCGTGTTTTTGCGAAAACGGCGATTAATGTACTTACATACTTAAAAGGACCGCAGTTTGTTTGCGATGATAGGTTTTATGAAATAAGGAGTTGGATTATTAAGCAGAACAGTAGCAATCGTTTTACACAGCTTCCGAACATCACTACTGAGAATCACCTCCGGTTTCCAGAGAATGCCCACTGGTGTGTTTTTCAAGAAATAGATGGGAATCTTATTGCAGTCGTTTGTTTCTACAACAAGTATTCAAAGTCCTTTGAATTAGCTAACGCGCTCCCTACGGATCCTAGTATACCATTCGGTCTCATTTGTGATTGGGAGAAGAAAAAAGAGTATACGCTGGAACAGTGGGTATATTCGGAAGTAGAAAGGCAAGGCGGTCAAATCTTGACGGAACACGAATAAATCCTATAGGGAGACAACTCCTACCCTTTCTTTCCCATTTTGCAATTCAGCTTTGAGATAACAAAAGACACGGCTGGTTATCGTGCCTCTCACTGTAATAGTCTTTGTAGGAGGAATACGAAGATGGTAAGAGGAAAAACAATCAAACTTTTTCTAATGGACGGCGTATCTAACGGGCGCATCAAGTGCTCCCTAGCAAACTGGACCGGCATTGCCTACAAAATTCCAAGAACGATGCTTGACAAATGCAAGGATATAGCCCTTCTACAACAAAGTGGAGTCTACTTCCTGTTCGGTACCGACAATGAAGATAATGCCGTAGTTTATATTGGGCAGGCAAGAATCCGAAAAAACGGTCAAGGGCTTCTCTTCCGAGTTCAAGAGCCGCACTTCTCCATTGACTACTGGACGGAAACCGTCATGTTCACGACCACAAACAACTCCTTTGGCCCGACAGAGATAAGTTACCTTGAGAATCGTTTCTGTAACATGGCTCTTCAGGCCGGCCGCTATATAGTAAAAAATGAAAATGACCCAAATCCCGGAAATATCACAGAGGAGACAGAGAGCGAACTAGAAGAGTTTATCGACTATGCCAAAATCGTTATGGGAACATTGGGCCATCGAGTATTTGATCCTTTTGCTCCAGCCGCAGATTCAGAGGATGCAGAACCGCTCCTGTATCTCGAATACAACAAGGCAAAAGCGACCGGAAAGCGGACGAGCGATGGTTTTGTAGTTTTACGTGGTAGTACCATCAATCCGAGCACAACTAAAAGCTGCCCTGAACGAGCTATTAAGGATCGTCAGAAATATGTAGGACGCATCGTTATTGACGATGTTCTAACTGCAGACCTGCTTTTTTCTAGTCCGTCCGCCGCTGCTAGCTTTGTAGGAGGGGCTTCATTGAGTGGTAATGCACTTTGGAAGGATGCTGAAGGGAACCCCCTTAAAGAACTGGATAACCATTGATAGGCTGCCTCTTTCAACGGGTATCTTCCGAAGCATCATCTCCTAAGCCGAGATAATTAGCTCCTCTCTGTTTTGCCGGCCTCATCCGGCTCTCAGCAGGCTCCCAGCCCCACTCAGTCCCTCCCCCCTAAACTACCCGCCTCATACAAGCGGCCCTCCTACGGGCTCTCAGAGACTCCTCGGCAGGTAAACTAAAAATGCATGCGCAGATGGCGGGACCTCATGCTCATATGCTGTCCGCACAGACACCTGGCAGCAAGTGTGTCAGCAATCAGAGGCACAAGGGCCTTACTGGGTGATGTGGAAAATATTGATGCCTACAGATTCTTCCTGTCTAGCAACGCAAGCGTCAAATATGGGGGCGGATTGAATCTTGGTGCCAAGAATGCCACAATGTCTATGGCGCTCACGGGGATTCTACAAGAATCACCGAGACTCTAAGAGAGTCTACGAGAATCACCGAGAGTCACGGTGAATTTTGTAGGAGAAAGAAAGTAAGGAAAGGCTTCCTCAGATGATTAGATCACGAACCATCCACGAAGGTAAGCCTGGCCCACGGCGGCCTCCTGGCCCCAGGAGCGGGTGGGCGTGACCTATGCGCACGGTGGCAGCGATACCGTTTTCAGACTGTCGGACCTTGACCTCCGCAGACCTGGAATCTTCCCGCTTGACCTCCCTATGGCCTCGAACAATATTGTCTTTAGAGACAGCTACGGATTTCGTAAGCAGATTCCTGTCACGATTCTTGACGATGACATCAGAAACACCCAGTGTCTGATAGGAGACATCGCCTGCAGGATTACGATCCGTAACCCCCAGCTGCTCGGAGATGTTCTCAAGTCAACACCTGACATTGTCCTAATTGATGACATCGAGCTCCATCTTCAACCGGAATGGCAGAGGATGCTTTTGGGGGATTTGAGGCCCATATTTCCGCAGATACAATTCATTGTCTCCACAGGTACCGATTCTATTGTCGAATCAGTAGGCAGGAAGGATATTCTTGCCCTTCCATCGGCCGACAGTGTCCCGGCTTGTCTTCCTGCCTAGGAAAACCTGCAGAAAGCCACGGAGATATCGGACCCAGCTTGGCAGCAAAACAGAGCGCCCCTCCACATGAAGGACGCTCTGTCGTATAGTTATGATATGGCTATACGGAGATGACCGCATGGCTTCCTCCGGACCTCGCCTTAGTGACTACGATCTGCTGCGGTGTACTGGGCCTGGAGATCGGAGACATTGTCGAAAGTGAAGTTGCCATAGTTGTTGTATGCGGGGGTGGCTTTCTGGTCATAGACGTAGGTCTCGATGGACCGGCCGGAAGGATTCACGGTGCCCTTCAGGATGCGGCTAAGGGCGTTCATGGCGGTGCGGCCGGTGCCGGGGGCCAGAAGTACGGCGCCGATGGAGTCATAGTCGTTGACGAAGCCCAGCTCCATGGGGTTGTTGGCGTTGACCACTACGATGACCTTGTCGAAGTTCGTGGCCACGAGGTCGATCATGTCGCGCTCGGTGCGGGACAGTTCCAGATAGCTCTGGCCGTCCTCAAAGTCGTCATAGGCATCGCTGTTGTTGTTGTAGGAGCAGGCGAAGTAAGTGTAACCCTCGTTGCCGTTGGCCAGTGTCTGCTGGGGGTCGTTGTAGGTGCCCTTGATGACTGCGCCCATATCAGAGGGCAGATCCTGACCTTCGCCGCCGGACCGGCCCAGGACGATGACGGCAACGTCGGAAAAGTCCTTTGCATTGTTCATCAGGGACTCGGTGTAGTGGTCCGCCGGGGGTTCCGGGAGACTCCAGTCGGTATAGTTTACAGAGACGACATTGCCGCCCAGGTTGCGGTTGGGGCTGTAAGCGACATACATGTCGATGATCTCCTGGTTGACCTCGAAGCCGGCGTTCTTCAGAGAGGTGAGGATGTCGATGTTGCCCTCATTGCTGGAGGAGCCGGAGCCGGTGCCGCCGTAGATGGGGTTGGTGGCGGCCCAGCCGAACACGTTGATCTTGTTTGTGTCTGTGAGCGGCAGCACGCCGTTGTTCTCCATCAGGGTGATGCCTTCATCGCCGACTTTCTCAATTACGGCCTCAGAGGCAGCGGCGGATTCCGGGGAGACGGCGCCGTCATAGTTGATGATGGGGGCGAGGTTGTTGTACATGGGGCCGAAGCAGATGAGGTTGGCGATGACCACGACGATCAGCACCCACGCCAGAATGCTGCTGACGGCTGCGATGTGGCGGATCCCCTTCTTCACGAAGAACTGCACCGCAACGGCGATGACGATGGCCGCGATGAGGGTGCCGAGGATTGCGTAGATGTAGCCGCTGAGGTTGTGGACGTACTGCTGTACGTCGGTGGGGGAGACGCCCATGTTTTCGAAGATGGGCGTCAGCACGTTGATCAAGAAATCCAGCATTTTTTCTTCCTCCTGACTTTTCTGTCCGATTTGCTTTTCCGGGGTTCGGGGAAACCGGTGTCTTCCCCTTTGCTGGCGCTATGATATACCCTGCAGAATGAAATATCAAATTCCTCTTTTGTTTAATCTTCCATACTTAAAAGGTATGCGATGCCAGAAAAAGGCGGGCGCTGCCGCGCCCGCCTGAGGATGGCTGAGATGATGATCGCAGAGTCTGGAGCACTCAAAGAGTATCCGGAAGGACAAGGGTACGCCCCTGAGAGTTCCTGGAGCCGCGGGCAGGGCTGGATTCTGTATGGCTTCACCAACGCATTCCGGCACACCGGGAAGCGGGAGTATCTGGAGACAGCAAGACGCTCCGCACACTGCTGTATCTCCGCGCTCTCCATCCGGGACTGGCTCCCGGCGGTGGATTTCCGGGCACCGTGGGATGGGCGGTATGACTCTGCAGCGGGAATGATTCTGGCAGGCGGCCTTCTGGAACTGGGCTCGGCTGTGCGGGATGAGGGGCCTCTGGGGGAGTATGATGCGGAACTCTTTGAGACCGCTGCAAAGCGAATTCTCATAGCCTGTGACACCGCTTTCAATCACTGGGATGCGGAGACAGATGGAATTGTCTCCGGGGGATCCCTCCGCTGCCACGATGACCGCATGGCGGGGGCATCCATCATCTGCGGGGATTATTACCTGGCGGAGGCAGTCTTGAAGCTGAAAGGCTGTTATCTGCCTGTATGGCGAGGGGGTGCGTGACATGAAACTGTCCATTATCAACCGAAAGGGTCCCGGGAAAGCGCTGGCCTCCGCTGAGGGGGCAGAGCGGGTTCATCTGGTATATGAACCGGCATACAGGCCGGGGGATGCGGTCCGTCTGGAAGTGGGGCATCCGGGACACTATCTTGTACGCCTGGAGGATACACTTCCCCCAACCGCTGTCTATCTGAGCGGTACTCAGGCGGAGTTCTCTATTCCCTGCGGGGTGGACCGTGCATGCTTCTCGCCGAGGTCTTTTGTCGGGAAGCGTCACTTTCTGGAGGTGATGGCGCTGCCCTCGGAAAAAGCGCTCGAGTACCGCAATCTGGCCCTCAATCCCCATGACACCGCGGCAAACCGCGGGATCTTTCCCCACATGACCACGAATGTGACGTATCCGGATTCCCTGCGCAACAAGATTTTCCCAGACCGCGGGCTGTTTGCCCCGAGGAATGTGATTGACGGCATTCTGGCCAATGAATCCCACAGGCTGTATCCGCACCAGAGCTGGGGGATAAACCGGGACCCCAACGCTGTGCTCACCTGCGGCTTCGGCCGTCCGGTGGATATTGACTGCATAAAGCTGGCCATCCGCGGAGAATTTCCCCATGACAGCTGGTGGGTGCAGGCGACAGCGGCCTTCTCAGACGGCAGCGAAGAGCATCTCACGATAGCCAAAATCCTGGAGTTGCAGTCCTTTGAGATTCACGTAACCGGAGTCACTTCCCTGTCGCTGTGTAAGCTCATCAAGGCGGATGACCCATCCCTCTTCCCCGCCCTCTCATTGCTGGAGGTCTGGGGGCGGGATACGAAACCGCAGTAAAGCGCATGGTATACGATTGCGCTGCATCAGTATCCGATCTTCATAAACGTCGTCCCGGGCCTGCCTCGATGGCAGGTCCGGGGTGTTTTCTGTTCTCTGTGCAGATCCTGGCGCACAGGACAGGAGTGGAGGACGAGGCCGTGGCCTCCAAGGCAGCGCCCATGTCTCCGCCCTTGGCCCAGAAGGTGAACTGGGACTTCCCGGCGGGCTGGGTGATGGTCTGCCTGGCGATGAACTGTACCGGTCTGGATGCAATGACGGCCGATCAAAGCCAATGTGAGTGCAGCCGAATGCCGAATGTTGTCTGGCGCACTGGGGTCCAACTGTCTGTCTGCGTTCTGTTTCGCTCAGAACCGTTCAATAAGGCAAACAATACGCTGTGCCGCTGGGGCGCAGATGCTCCTGCATTTCGACGGTTTTTTCGTCCTCAGACCGCCTGTTTCATGCCAAATCACAAGAAAAGCGGGGTGCGGATAAGAATTGCATGGCCCGATTTGGGGTTTTGTCACGGAATCCGGAGGAATGCAGATGGAAAACGGGGCCGGGAGCTGCTATGGTAATCCCAACATCGCTCCTCCCCCTGGAAGAGCAAAAGAACAATGTCAGGAGGTCGCTTATGCAAGCAAAAGTTGCAGACAAAACTTCCGCCGCTGGACGCCGCGCCAAGACGCATCCCAAGACGCCGCTCCCGCAGCGGCTTGGAAGAGACTTCAAGCGGAACTGGATCCTGTACCTGATGGCCCTGCCGGCGCTCATATACTTCATCGTATACTGCTACGCCCCGATGGCCGGCCTGTACATCGCCGTTTCCGACTTCAAGATCGCCGGCGGACTGTTTGACGGAAAATTCGTCGGTTTCAAGTATCTGAATGAATTCTTCCACAGCTACTACTTCGGACGTCTTCTTCGCAACACCCTGGTCCTCAGCCTGGAGACCCTGGCCTTCGGGTTCCCTGTCCCCATTATCTTCGCCCTTGTGCTGAATGAAGTGCGGAGTACCAAATTCAAAAAGCTGGCACAGACCATCACCTATATGCCCCACTTTATCAGCATCGTGGTAATCTGCGGCCTGGTGACCAACTTCTTCAGCATGAATGGCCTGATCAACACCATCATTCAAGCCTTCGGCGGTGAGCCGATTGCCTTTCTCTCTGAACCCAAGTGGTTCCGGACAGTGTACGTGGGTTCGGAAGTCTGGCAGAGCTTCGGCTGGGACAGCGTTGTATTCCTCGCTGCTCTGGCTGGAATCGATCTGGAGCAGTTCGAGGCGGCCAAACTGGACGGCGCCTCCCGCTGGCAGACC
This sequence comes from uncultured Oscillospiraceae bacterium, assembly GCA_947589745.1. Taxonomy (GTDB): domain Bacteria; phylum Bacillota; class Clostridia; order Oscillospirales; family Oscillospiraceae; genus Pelethomonas. Next base: position 19,076 of record CANQCS010000024.1, on the reverse strand, counting down.
ATCTGGCATATCTCTCTTCCCAGCATCCTGCCCACGGTTGTCACGATGCTTCTGATGCGCCTGGGCCATGTGATGAGCATCGGATTTGAAAAGGTGTTCAACCTGTATAGCCCCGCCACGTATGAGACGGCAGACATCATCGCCACCTTCGTCTACCGCGAAGGTATCTTGGGCGCCAACTACAGCAAGGCGGCAGCCATCGGCCTCTTCAACAGCGCGATCAACCTGATCCTGGTGGTTACAATGAACAAGGTCAGTAAGAAGCTGACTGAGTCAAGTCTTTGGTAAGGGAAGGCAGGGATTGACTTATGAAAGGAAACCGCATCAAAAAGTCAAGGGAGGACATCATCTTTGACGTCGTCTCCTACACGATCATCTCCCTTTTGATCCTGGTGTGCTTCTATCCCATGTGGTACGTCTTCTGCGCCTCCTTTACAGACCCCACGATCGTGGCCAAGTGCAAAGGCGTGCTTCTCTGGCCGCAAAAGATCAACCTCGACGCATACCGGCGTGTCTTTTCCAACCCGGAGATCTGGACGGGCTATAAAAACACGCTCATCTACACCGTCGCAGGCACCTTGCTCAACGTCATGCTCACGGCCATGCTGGCCTATGCGCTCTCCCGAAAGAATGTATTGCTGAAAAAGCCCCTGACGTTTATGATCAGCTTTACCATGTTCTTCAACGGCGGCATGATCCCCACCTACCTGGTTGTAAAAAGCCTGGGGCTGCTGGATCACCGCTTCGCCGTCATTCTTCCCGGACTGGTGCAAGTGTTCAACTTCATCATTATGCGCACCCAGTTCGAATCCATCCCAGATGCTCTGGAAGAGGCGGCCAAGATTGACGGTGCCAATCAGTGGTCGATCTTCTGGAGGATCTACCTGCCGGTAAGCAGCACCTCCCTGGCAGTCATGACACTGTTCTATGCTGTCAACCACTGGAACGGATGGATGAACGCCATGCTCTACCTGCCCAACACCCCGGAACTGCATCCTCTGGCCCTGGTAACCAGAGGAATCGTGGTGTCCAGCGCCTCGGCGGCCATGTCCGAAGGCGCGGCCCTTACGCAGGAGATGGCCGATGCCATCAAGTACGCCACAATCATTGTCTCCACACTCCCCATTCTCTGCCTCTACCCGTTTCTGCAGAAATACTTCACAAAGGGCGTCATGGTCGGCTCTGTGAAAGGCTGATTCCCGCCGCAAACCCTGTATCATTTGGGCGCGGTGCGCTTTTCCCAGCCCTTCTGCCCCATTAGATAAACGCAAAACCCGAAACCATCAAAATGCGTGCTTCACGCAGAAAAGGAGAAAATGAAAATGAAAAGATTCACCCGTATACTCTCCCTGCTTTTGGCCGTCCTCATGGTAATCGGCCTGACCGCCTGCGGCGGCGGGGACAACCCTTCCACCAATGCCCCTTCTAACACCTCCGCTGGCTCCAATAACACTCCTGCAGACGGCAACACGGGCGACAGCGGCGAGCAGAGCAACGAGCCCCAGCAGGCCACATATCCCCTGACCACCGAGAAAAAGACCCTCACCATCTACATCCGGGATAACTCTTCCGGCGTCATCGGGGACTACAGCCGCGTGGCAGGCATCAAAGCCGCCGCAGAGAAACTTGGTGTGGAACTGAAGTTCACCCATCCCACTGTTGGCAGCGAGGCAGACCAGTTCAACCTGATGATCGGCTCCGGCAAGTACCCCGACATCATCGTCTGGGAGTTTTCCTCCGCCGCAATGGGTCTCGCTGAGCTCGTTGACCAGGGTGTACTCATCGACATGGACAGCTACATTCGCCAGTACGCCCCCAACTATTTGAAAGTCCTGGAGCGTGACCCTGCCTATCCCAAAGAGGTCCGCAACGACGAGGGCAAGTATGAGGCATTCTACACCTTCACCGTCAGTGTTCCCGTCTCCTCCGGCCCTGTGTTCCGCAAGGATATTCTGGACAAATATGGCCTCGCACTGCCCGAGACAGTAGACGAGTGGACCGAGGTCATGAAGACCGTCAAGGAAAGGGACCCCGATTGCGAATATCCCCTGTCTGCAAGCAAGAACTACATCGGCAGAGTCTGCTTCAACGAACTGCTCCCTGCATATAACACCCGCAACGACTTCTGCGTAGGCGAGGACGGAAGCGTCGTCTATGGCCCCATCACCGATAACTTCAAGGCATACCTCACCAAGCTCAACGAGTGGTACAACGACGGCCTCATCGACCCCGAGTTCATGTCTAACGATGGCACCGCCCTCAACGGAAAGATGGGCGATGGCACCTGCCTCGTATCTTCCCTCTCCATCAACAGCGGCATCCGCAACATCACCAACAACGTCCGTCCCACCAACCCGGACTTTGAGCTTGCCGGCGTTGCCTGGCCTGTACTGAACAAGGGCGATGCCTCCAGCTATGTGCTGGATGGCGGCGTCACCCACACCGGCGTTCAGGCAGCCATCTCCTCCAGCTGCGAAGACCCCGTCCTTGCCACCCAGGTTCTGGACTTCTTCTACTCCGAAGAGGGCAGCGACCTGATCTCCTGGGGCATTGAGGGCGAGAGCTACACCGTAGCCGAGGATGGTACCAAATCCTTCGTGGACAGCATCATGAACAACCCGGACAAGGCCCCCACTGAGGCAGTTCTGGACTATGCCCTGCCGATGTACGGTTTTGTGAACGCCATGGACAACGACGCCTATGTCCAGCTCGCAGTCAATATGCTGGAACAGGGTGCTGCCCGCTCCCTGTGGCAGAGCCTTGACCAGGGCGCCAACCTGCCGAAGCTCACCGTCAGTCCTGATAAGGCAAGCGACTACCGCACGATCATGAACGAGGTTCAGACCTACACCCAGGAGATGTACATCAAGTTCATCACCGGCAAGGCTAACTTCGAGAACGATTGGGATACCTATGTGAACACCGTCAAGGGCATGGGCATCGACGTCGCCACCCAGGCCATGCAGGATTCCTACACCGCCTTCCAGAATCGCTGATCCTGCCAAAAAAGCACCAAGTACGTTCAATTGCCCGCGGCTCCCTGCCGCGGGCAATTGGGTAAGACGAGACCATATTGAGGAGGAGCAAGAAATGCGAAACACAGTCCTCTTAACAGACGGATGGCGCTTCTGCGAGGCCAAGGCATCCGAAGGCGCGAAGCGGCCGGATGCCTTGGGAGAAGCGGTCCAGGTCTGCGTACCCCATGTGTGGAACAAAGAAAACCCGGGAAAAGCAGGCTGCCGGATGTACCAGCGCACCCTCACTGCCGCTGAAACTTCCGGAAAATGCATCTTTGTGGAATTCGGCGCTGTAGCCGGTGTTTGCAAAGTGTGGCTGAACGACCACTATATCGGCGAACACCGAGGCGGGTACAGCCGTTTTCGCTTTGCCCTGACAGATGCCCTCACAGACGGAGAGAATGTTCTCACCGTCACGGCAGACAATACAAAATATGAGGACATCTGCCCTCTGGGCGGAGACTTCAACAACTATGGCGGCATATACCGTCCCGTCTCCCTCATCTCTGCAGGGAAAAACCACTTTGACCTGCTCTGCCACGGTTCGGAAGGGGTAGAGGTGGAGACCTATCCCAACGGCCGCGTACTGGTGCGGGGACATGTTACGGGACGCGGCCAGGTGGTGTACACGCTCTCCGATGACGGCGGCGTGGCTGCCCAGGCGGTAGTGGACAGCACAGACCCCCAGGCGGAACTGCAGGTGGACACCCCGCACCTCTGGAACGGGCGGGAGGATCCCCACCTCTACACGCTGCAGGCGGAACTCATTGTGGACGGCGTCTCAGCGGACCGCATATCCCTGTCCTGCGGTTTCCGGGACATCCGGGTGGATCCGGAGCAGGGCCTGTTTCTAAACGGCAGACACCTGAAGCTCAACGGCGTGGCCAAGCACCAGGACTGGAGCGGTATGGGAAACGCCCCCACTGAGGAGCAGTTAGACCTGGATATGTCCCTGATCCTGGAGGTGGGCGCCAATGCCGTGCGGCTGTCTCACTATCAGCACCCCCAGTATTTCTACGACCTCTGCGACAAGTACGGCATTCTGGCTTGGGCAGAGATCCCCATGCTCGGCATGCCGGATGGCAACCGTGCGGTAGTAGAGAACGCCAAGAACCAGATGACAGAGCTGATCTTCCAGAGCAGACACCATCCCTCTATCTTCTGCTGGGGCATTCAGAATGAGATCGCCATGTTGGGTGAGAGTCTTGAAATGTACGGCAAGACCCAGGAGATCAACGACCACACCAAGGCGCTGGATCCCACAAGACCCACAACAGCGGCCAATCTGTTTTCTGTCCCCTTCAACAGCCAGCTGAACTTCATCCCGGATATTCTGGGATACAACGTCTACTTTGGCTGGTATCACCACGAGATGGAGGACTATGATCCCTTCCTGGACAACTTCCATGCCCAGAATCCCCAGATTCCGCTGTGCGTCAGCGAATACGGGGTAGATGGTGCAGTGAATCTCCACTCCGCCACGCCCAAGCGCAAGGACTACAGCGAAGAATTCCAGGCTCTGTTCCATGAGACGGTCTACCCGAAGCTGCGGGACCGGAAATTCATCTGGGGCAGTTTTGTCTGGAACATGTTCGATTTCGGCTCTTTCGGCCGGAATGAGGGCGGCTGCCAGGGACAGAACCGGAAAGGTCTTGCCACCTTCGACCGCCAGACCAAGAAGGACGCCTTCTACTACTACAAGGCGTCCTGGAGCAAGGAGCCCTTCCTGCACATCGGCGGCCGGCGCTTTACCAGACGGTGCGGGGAGGAGACAACCGTGAAGGTCTACTCCAACCTGGAGCACGTCACTCTGTATGCAGACGGCGTGGAAGCAGGTATGTGCTCCGGCTGCAGCCCGGTCTTTACCTTTGCCCATGTCCCGCTGCACCTCGGAGACAATGCTCTGCGGGCGGTGGGCGATGGCTGCACCGATGAGGTTGTCCTCACCGGCGTCTCTGAGCCGGAACCCAGCTACATCTATGTGGATCCCAATCCGGAGTACAACGTAAAGAACTGGTTCACCCAGGGAGAGACGGCAGACAATCTGTTCTCCCCGGACTGCTGGTCTGTCCTGGACCCCATGCGGGATCTGCTGGCCGATGAGCGGGTGGTGGAGCTTCTGGCAAAGGAGGTCCCCGTTCTGGCAGAGGAGTTTGAAGTGGCTAAGAGCGCACCAGTGTCGCTGCTGCGGATCTTCAACATCCGGAGAAGCGAGTTCCCGGAGGATCTGGTCAAAGAGGTCAACCGGAAGCTGGGGACCATCCATAAGCGGTAATCAGAGAGGAGGCAAAACCATGACGGTGAGAACAGCGTACGGACTTTTGGAGGGGGCAGAGGGAAAAAACTGCACGATCTACATGGGTGTGCCCTATGCCAAAGCCCCGGTGGGACCTCTTCGCTGGCGGAAACCCCAGAGGCCGGAACCCTGGGAGGGTGTACGGCAGGCGACGCACTTTGGCGCAAAGAGCGTGCAGTTTGGAAACCCCAGGGACACCTTCTACAACAATGAGTTCTACAGCAACAAGGCCTTTGAGGTTCCCATCAGCGAGGACTGCCTGTACCTCAACGTATGGGTACCGAAGGAAGGCGGCGGGAACCTTCCTGTGGCCGTCTACGTGCACGGCGGCGCATTTATGGGTGGGGCAGGAAGCAATCTGCCCTTTGTCTGCAATGCCTTGACGGACCAGGGCGTGATCGTGGTCACCCTGAACTACCGCCTTGGTGCCCTGGGCTTTCTTTGCCACCCTCTTTTGGGCGTGGAGGGAGAGAACGAAGCCGGCGGCAATCTGGGTCTCTGGGACCAGCTGGCCGCCATCGCCTGGGTCCGAGAGAACATTGCCGCCTTTGGGGGTGACCCAGACAATATCACCGTGTTCGGGCAGTCCGCCGGGGCTATGAGCCTGCAGGCGCTGGCGACATCGCCGAAGAGCCGCGGTCTCTTCCGGCGAATGATCCTCCAGAGCGGCGGCGGGTATAGGAATCCTCTGGGGGAGTACCGCACCATCGCCCAGGCAGAGACCTTCGGAGACGACCTTCTGGAGGCGCTGGGACTTCCCTGCCATGGCTGGAGAGAGAGCAAGACCGGCCGGCGGGATGCGGAACGGGCCCTGTGGGAGACTCCGGCAGAGCAGCTCTGTCCAGCATTGAACAAAGCGCTGGCTGCGGCGTTCGGGCAGCACAAAGGAATGCCCTATGTGCCGGTGGTGGACGGCGAACTGCTCAAGGAAGACGGCAACACCGTCATTGAACGGGGCGAGGCACTGCAGATCCCCTGTATTCTGGGCTGTAACGGGGATGACCTCACAGCTGCCCGGGAGAACCCCTCCATGGACAACAGCCCCATGCACAGGGCAAACACAGCATATGCACAGAAGATGGGCAAGGATGCCTACGTCTATTACTTTGACCGCAAGCTCCCCGGAGATAGCGCCGGCGCCTTCCACTCTGCAGAGCTCTGGTACGTGTTCGGCAGCCTGGAGTATTGCTGGCGCCCTCTGGAGGATACTGACTACGCGCTCTCCCGGAAGATGGTGCAGCGCTGGACCAATTTCTTCAAAACCGGCGACCCCAACGGCACCGGTCCGAAGACGTGGCGCCCATACACCGCAGCGGATCGCTTTGTGGCGCTCTTTCGCTGACGAAAAAGCCAGAAAATATGGCACAGCACAGGCTGTGCCATATTTTGGTTTCCGGTGTAATGCCGATGTTCAGGAGATGTCGTCTCTGCAGCTCTCCTGGTACTGGCTGGGGGTTATGTGCTCGCAGTTCTTGAAAGCGTGGGTAAAGGTGTTGGCACTGGCGTAGCCCACTTTTTCGGAGATGTCCCGGATCGAGTCGTTGGTGGTCCGCATCAGTTCCTTTGCCCGCTCCATCCGCAGGTTAGTGAGATACTTCAGGAACGTCTTGCCCACGTTGTTCTTGAAGAACGCGGAGAGGTAGCTGGACGTGAGGTTGAAGTGGTCTGCCACACTTGTGAGGGTGAGGTCCACATCGGCGTAGTTCTGCTTGATATAGTCCAGCATCCGGCTGGTGAGCTGGGCAGCCGGAGTCTGCTGGTTCTCCTGGATGTAGGCACAGACGTTGTGGATCACCGCAGAGAGCAGTTCCTCCATCTCAGAGATGCTCTGGGTGAGGAAGAGCTGCTTCAGCGGCGGCTGGCCGTTGACGTTCAGCACATTCTGATCCTCCAGCCGGTATGCGCCGGCGATGATGTTCAGCACCCCGATGCAGAAGGCCTGTGCCTCATAGAGCGCCGCCTGCTTCTGGCGGATCTCCGCGTCCAAGGTTCTGTGCAGCAGATCCAGAGCGCTGCTCTCACTGCCGGTGGCGATGTAATTCTGCAGCTGGGCGGCAAGGCCCTCCAGCACCTTGTCTACGGCGCAGGCCCCCTCCGCCTCCGGCAGATAATAGACGCCCCCTTCCGGTGTCATGAAGTGGGCCTGGGTTACGGAGTAATAGGCCCGGGAGACGGACTCGATCCCTGTGCACACCTGGCTGGCGCTGATCCACAGCATCTGGCCAAGGCCCCGCAGTTCACTGGAAACCCGGTCCAGGATCTCCCTGGTGTGGCTGTCGAAGGCATCACCGCTCCCGTTGAGCAGAAGAATCAGAGAGTCATCATCCACGGCAGCAAACGCGTAGACCAGATCAGTCGGAACCAGTTGGGCGGTATATTTCTTGATGATCATCAGGGAGAGAACTTTCTGATCCTGGTCCATATCGGCCTCCTGCCGCCGGATCAGGGCGATGCGGAAGAACTGGTAGGGCAGCAGGATGCCGACGCGTTGAAGGGTGTTCTGGAACGCATCGTAATCTGTCACAGCATTCCGGAAGAGCTGCATCAGGACGCTCTCCTGGATTCGGGGCATCTCCTCCTTCAGGGTGTCCTCCAGGGCGGACATGGAACTGGACATCTTCTTCATAGACCGCTCGATGAGGTTGTACTCGCCGGTCGGGCTGTCCGGACTGGTTTTCAGGAGCACAGACTGGCGGCTCATCTCCTCCATCAGGTGGCGCAGCGGCTCGTAGTTGCGATGGGCCAGCAAGAAGCCGATGGCGGTACCGGCTGTCAGGATGAAGAACAGCATCAGAAGGCTCAGGTTTTTGGCGTGGTCCAGCTTGTGGACCATGGTATGCTCCGGCTGGATAGAGAGATACCGCCACCCGCTGATGGCAGAGTCCCGGTGGGAGACGGTGTGTGAAAGGCCGTCCAGCTTCTGGAATGCATCTGTGGACAGGTCTGCCTCAGGTATGTCATCCAAAAGGGCACTATTGCCAAACCAGGCAGCCGGGTGTCCGTTAGGCGCCAGAAGACAGACCAGGCCGTCCTGTCCGATCTCGCCCAGGATACCTGTAAACAGCGCTTCCGGCTTGATCTGCAGGCAGATGGTACCGTAGGGCGTCTGCCCCGTACTCCAGAGGGGTACCGTGTGGAGGAGTAAAAGCTGGCTCTCTCCGTTCTCTGTCTCCAGCAGTTCAAATTTGCAGTACGCCCGAGCATTTTGAAGCTGTTCTAGCACCAGGGCGTTCATCTCCTTGGAGCCGATCCGGGTAATCAGGCCGTTGGAAGCCCGATGATCTGTATAAGTGCCGCTGATGAGACTGTCATAGTACCGGGAGTAGATCAGCGTTTCGCAGAGGTCGCCCGCCGACGCCGCGTAATACGTCAGGTGATTGGAGGCCTGCCATAGTTGGAAGTTCACATCCTCCCGTTCCGTGAGCCTGCCGCTCAGAGCCTGGTTCAGCGTGGCATCGTTGGTCAGGTCCAGGGCGTGCAGCTGAAGTCCCTGGAGCCGTCCGTCTACGGCCAGCTGAACCTGCTGGAGCACAGCATCCTGATAGTTCAGGTTTTCCTCCCGCAGGAGCCTGTAGGAATAGTAATAATTTACCAGGATCAGGGCCAGTGGGAGCACAAGCATGATCAAAAACGAGCGCATCAGCTTGAAAAAAGTCTCGTGCTGCCTGATATGGTTCCGTATCTCATTTTTCTTCATCATCGCACCCCTGTTTATCTCGCGCATGGGACCGCTTTTCCCCTAGAAATGTGATTATAGCACAACTCGGGCCCGATTGGAACAGTGCAGAATCTTTTTTCTACCCGCTTTTTTTACGATTGGTCTCCAGCCACCGCATCTCACAAGAAGCTGGTGCTGTTCAAAAATGTTGCAGATTTCACCCAGGTGCTGGTTGTGCTATGCTTTGTTCAGAAATCGAGGGAGTGATCGAAATGTCCTCAATGTCTATCCAGCCGCAGACAGCGAATCTGACAGAGCAGGAAGGGAAAAGATGCCAAACCGGAGATAACAGATGGATCCAATGCAGGGAGGTACGAACGATGTCTCATAGATCCATTGACGAGAGCAAGAAACCCGAACCAGAGAAGGCGAAGTTTGTGTTCGTGCCGCAGAACAGCAAGGCATTCATCCTTGTGAACGTGCTTACGGCACTGGGAGCGCTGCCCTACGGGCTGGGTCTGGTGGCGGCAATCCTGCTTAAGAGTTCCGGGGTTCTGGTGCTGGCCTGCCTCGTGGGCGGGGCATGCTTCGGGCCGGCGCTGTCCGGGATGGTGGACTGCATTCTCCGCAGTCTCCGCGGCTCCCATGATGACTGGTGGTACAGCTACCGCAAGGCCTGGCGGCAGAACTGGCGGGAGTCCATCCTCCCAGGCATTGTTCTCTGCCTCTTTGTGGGGTTTCTCCTCTTTATGGGACTTCAATTCGTCTGGACGGAGGAGGCGATTCCGCTCGTCATGCTGATCTGCGGGATCGTAAGTGCTTTGCTGGCGGCCATGGTGTTCTCCGTCTATTGGGCACAGCTGGTGCTCTTCAGCCAGAGCGGCCTCTGGAAACTTCGCAACTGCCCGATTTTCATCCTGCCTAATATCGTGCGGTGTCTCGGTGCGGCGGTGATGCAGGTGGCCTGGTGGGTGCTGCTGGCCATGCTGCTCCCGGGCTCCCTGCTCATTGCGGCCCTGTTTGGCTTCTGGCTGATTCTGTATTGGACCTATCGGCTGCTCTATCCCGCCCTGAATCGGGTGTTTGAAATCGAGAAACGGATCGCAGCGGAAGTTCCGGACCAGCTAACAGACTGATTTCTCTTACCGGCAGGGCAAAGGATTCTTTGTCCTGCCGGACATTCCAAATCAGGAAGTGAGTACATGACGAGAATCGAGATCAACCAGGGCTGGACCTTCCAGAAGCAGAACGGCTCCGGCCCGGAGACTGTGGACCTGCCCCACACATGGTACACCGACGAAAACCAGTACCGCGGAACGGCGATCTATCGGAAAACGGTGGCCGCTCCGGCATGTGAGTGTCTTCTCCTGGAGATCGGTGCGGCGGACCACACCGTCTCAGCATTTGCCGGAGGTGTGGAGATTGGCACACACAAAGGCGGATATTCCCGGATTCGGTTCACCATTCCGCCGACCTGCATCCGGGATGGCAAGATCGCTCTGGAGCTCCGGGTGGATAATGCTCCTACGGAAGATGTCTCACCTTTGGCCGGAGACTTTACCGTTTTCGGGGGATTGACCCGCCCCGCTGCGCTGCTGGCCTGCGGGAAAGATCATTGGGACTACCTCTATTACGGCACAGACGGCGTCATCGTGCGCACAGACATGGACGAGAGCGGGGACGGCATCCTGCAGCTGGAACCCCACGCAGTGGTTTCAGGCGATTCCGCAGTCCGATATACCCTCACAGATCCGGATGGAACCGTTGCGCTCCGGTTCGATGGCTCTGCCACTGCCTCGGAGGTCCGTCGGATTCCAGCCCCACACCTTTGGAATGGACGGAAGGACCCGGCGCTGTACACACTCACCGCTGAACTGCTGGTACATGGCGTTGTAGTGGATGAGGCTTCCTGGAAAACGGGATTTCGCAAAATCCGTATGGACCCGGACGAGGGCTTCTTCCTCAACGAAAAACACCTTCACATCCGCGGTGCAGCCATCCATCAGGACTTTGCCGGCTGCTACTCCGCCGTGACAGAGCAGGAGATCGACCGGAACTTTGCCCTCATCCAGGAGGTGGGGGCAAACGCCCTGCGGCTGTCCCACTATCAGCATCCGCCTTACACCTATGACCGTTGCGACCGGGATGGCTATGTGGTCTGGGCGGAGATCCCCATGCTGAAGATGACAGAGAATCCGGCCCTCCAGGAGAATGCGGCGAGCCAGCTCACCGAGCTCATCTTACAGAACATTCACCATCCCAGCATCTGCTTCTGGGGCGTGCAGAACGAGATCGGCATGTTCCGGGACGCTCCGCCCATCCACGAGGCTGTGCGAAAGCTGGTTCAGATTTGCAATGACCTGGATCCCAGCCGGATCGCGGCCTGTGCCAATCTCAACACCGTGAAGTCCAGGAGCGGTCTCAATCACCTCACCCCCATGGTGGGGTACAACATCTACTTCGGCTGGTACTACGGCAAGATGGGTGACTACGACAGCTTCCTGGACAATATGCACCGGGATCTGCCGGAGACAGCCCTGGGCATCAGCGAGTACGGCGTGGACTGCGCCGCCTGGCTGCACGCGGAGGAGCCGGTGGTGAAGGACTACTCCGAGGACTTCCAGGCCCTGTGGCACGAGACGGTATACCCCATCATCAACGCCAAGCCCTACCTCTGGGGCAGTTTCATCTGGAACATGTTCGACTTTTCCAGTTCCCGCCGAAATGAGGGCGGGCAGAAGTTTATCAACGCCAAGGGCCTTGTGACCTTTGACCGCCAGATCTGCAAGGACGCCTTCTACTACTACAAAGCCCGTTGGAGCGGGGAGCCCTTCCTCTATATTCGCGAGCGGCGCTTTGAAAAGCGATGCCGTGACAGCCTGGACATAAAGGTCTTCACCAACCTGCCTGCTGCTGTCCTGCATCTGCCGGACGGCACCTGCCGGTGCGGAGAGAACAACGGCAACGGCGGCATTGTATTCCCCGATGTGCCCCTGCAGGACGGAGACAACGCCTTTACCGTGACGGCAGAGAAGGACGGCCAGGCGTTCTCCGATACTGTGACCTTCATCAAGGTGTCTGAACCTGAGCCCTCCTACACCCTCCCGGACTCCGGCGCCGGGCAGACAGTGAAGAACTGGTTCCTGGACGAGGACATTGACACCGATGCCTACTACTCTCTCCGGAACACCGCCCAGGAGATCATGGACTCCCCCGAGGCATATGCAGTCCTGAAGCAGTACGCTCCCGGCCTGTGCAGGGTACTGGAGCGGGGTGTGATCCCCCTGGGTCTGTCCATGAAGAGCATTTTCAGCCGGGAGACGCCGGAGGGCCTGGACCTGCAGGCGCTGAACGGGGATCTCATGAGAATCGTAAAGTGAGGGGTACAGCATGTACAGCGGTTTTTCAGACTACACAAAGCACCACGACTACCTGGTCTGCGTGGACTCGGACGGCTGCGCCATGGACACCATGGACTGCAAGCACATCCACTGTTTCGGCCCCTGCTTGGTGGCGGAGTGGCACCTGGAGCAGTGGAAGGAGCCCATCCTGGCCCGGTGGAACGACATCAACCTCTATTCCATGACCAGGGGCATCAACCGGTTCAAGGGCCTGAACCTCATGCTCACCGAGGTGAATGAGCAGTACACCCCCATCGATCACCTCGCAGACCTCACCGTCTGGGTGAACTCCGGGGCGGCTCCCTCCAACGACGCCATCCAGAAGGCCATCGATGAGACCGGCAGCCCCATCCTGAAGAAGGCCTTGATCTGGTCCAAGGCGGTGAACGCGGCCATTGTGGCCCTGCCGGAGGAACTCAAAAAGCCCTTTGACGGCGCCAAGGAAGGCCTTGCAGCCGCCTCCGCCTTTGCCGACGTGGCCATCGTATCCAGCGCCAACCGGGATGCGGTGGTGGAGGAGTGGACCAAGTTCCAGCTTCTGGACCATGTGGACATCATGCTGGCCCAGGACATGGGCAGCAAGGCCCACTGCATCTCCGAGATGCTGAAGTTCGGATATGATCCAGACAAGGTCCTGATGGTAGGCGATGCCCCCGGGGACCAGGATGCGGCCCAGCAGAACCATGTCCACTACTACCCCATCCTGGTGCGCCACGAGGCGGAGAGCTGGGCAGAATTGCAGAAGATCGGCCTGGACAAGCTCAAAGCCGGCGTCTACACAGGGTACGAGAGCGAAAAGGCAGCGGCGTTTTTGCGGAATCTTGGAGCATAAGGGGGATCACTATGGTTCGTTTGAAGGAAAAGCCGTTTTACCTCACGGATGCGCAGGTAAAATGGGTACAAGACACCATCGCCGGTATGACAGAGGAGGAAAAGATCGGGCAGCTCTTTACCCTCATGACCTATCTGCCCGGCGTCCATGAGGACAATATCCGGCACGAGCTTGTGTCTTATCACCAGGGAGGCCTTCGATGGCAGCGGAAGGGCTCGGCAGAGGCCTACGAGCAGAACCGACTCTACCAGAAACACGCGAAGATCCCCCTGCTCATCGCCGCCAACTGCGACACCGGAGGAGCGGAATGCGTACCGGACGGCACCTACATCTCTACAGCGGTCCAGGCCACCGCCGGCGGCGATCCGAAGACGGCATACCACATTGGTCTCGCCTCTGCCCGGGAGGCCGGAAGCATCGGTGCCAACTGGCTCTTCAACCCGGTGTGCGACGTGTACCTGAACTGGCGGAACACCATCGTAAATACCCGCAGCTACGGCTCAGACCCGGACAAGGTACTGGAGATGTGCCGGGCTTATATCCGGGGCGTTCGGGACTCCGGCTTTGCCATGGCAGTTACCGCCAAGCACTTCCCCGGAGACGGTACCGAGGAGCGGGACCAGCACCTGGTGATCGGGTGCAATGATCTCACCGTAGAGGAGTGGGAGAACACCTTCGGCAAGGTGTACCGGGGTCTCATCGAGGACGGCGTGGAGGCCATGATGGTGGGACACATCACCCAGCGGGCGCTCTCGCAGAAGTACCGACCTGGAATCTCAGATGCAGAGATCAAGCCTGCCACGCTGGCCCCGGAACTGCTGCATGATGTTTTGCGGGGAGAACTGGGTTTCAACGGCCTTGTGATCACCGACGCCACCCAGATGATTGGGTTTAACGCAGCAGAGCCCCGGCGGACCGCCATTCCCAATGCCATCGCCGCCGGGTGCGACATGATTCTCTTCGGCAACGTCTCGGAGGAGGACCTGGGGTATATGCGGGAGGGCATTGCAAACGGGACCATCTCCCCGGAGCGCCTGCAGGAGGCTCTGGAGCGGATTCTCGGTCTGAAGGCAAAACTTGGCCTGACTGAAAACTATGTATTTCCCGCGCCGGAACTGCGAGAGAAGTATGTGGGGTGTGCCGAACACAATGCGTTCCGCAGACAGGCAGCAGACCTCTGTACCACCCTTGTGAAGGACACCCAGCACCTGCTCCCCATCGCTCCAGAGGACAAACGGGTATTCCTGGTCTACCAGCACAACATCCCCAATTCCAAGGCCTACGCCGGGGATCCTGTGCGGGAAGTACTGAAAGAGGAACTGGAGCGGGTAGGGTTCCAGGTGGAGGTGTGCCCCGCATTCTATGATCTGGAGGCAGAGGGAGGCGTAAACTTCCGCAACTTCCTCCGGATGATGGACAAGGGCAGTCGGGAGCAGTTCAAGGCGGAGTACGACCTGGTGCTGCTGGTGCTCAACTTCACCGGCTATGCCCAGACTAACGAGGTTCGGGTCACCTGGAGCACAGACCACGGAGTGGACCAGCCCTGGTATTTCACTGAGGTTCCTACTGTGACGGTAAGCCTGAACCTGACCAACCACCTGATCGATGTCCCCCAGGCAAAAACCTTTATCAACGCCTATGGCTCCAAGCGGGAGAATATTCGGGCGTTTATCGAGAAGATGTGCGGCATCAGTGATTTTACCGGCAAAGCAGATGACACCGTCTTCTGCGGACGCTGGGAGACGAGACTGTAAGGAGGCAAATCATATGAAGAGTTCCTTTCGCTGGTATGGCGACGCGGACCCTGTGACCTTGGACGAGATCCGGCAAATCCCCGGGATGCGCTCGGTGGTCTCCGCGGTGTACGATGTAAAGTCCGGCGAGGTCTGGCCGGAGGAATCCATAAAACACCTGGCAGATGAGTGCAGAGCCCACGGCCTCATCTTCGACGTGGTGGAGTCCATCCCCGTCACGGAGGAGATCAAACTGGGCCGCCCGGAGCAGGACCGGCACATCGCAAACTACTGCGAGAGCATCCGGCGGTGTGCCAAGTACGGCGTGAAGTGCGTGACATACAACTTCATGCCCGTCTTCGACTGGACCCGCACGCAGTTGGACAAGCCAGGCGCAGACGGCTCCACCAGCCTTGTGATGTATTGGGACCAGATGAAAGGCCTGGACCCCCTGAAAGACGATATTCACCTGCCGGGCTGGGATGCCAGCTACAGCCAGGACGAGGTCCGGGATCTTATCCGCGCCTACGGCGAGCTGGGGGAGGAGGGGCTTTGGCAAAACATCGCCTGCTTCCTGAAGCGGGTAATCCCCGTGGCTGAGGAGTGCGGCGTGGTAATGGCAGTCCACCCGGACGACCCGCCCTATCCCATCTTCGGCCTGCCCCGGGTGGTGACCTGTGAGGAGAACCTGGACCGGTACCTCTCCATCGTGGACAGCCCGGCCAATGCGCTCTGTCTCTGCACCGGTTCTCTCGGCTGCTTTCCGAAGAACAATATCCCCAAGTTGGTGCGCAAATACTCCGCCATGCACCGCATCGGCTTTATGCATCTCAGAAACGTGAAGATTCTCCCAGACACCTCCTTTGAGGAGTCCGGGCACCTCACCCGAAACGGCTCTCTGGACATGAATGCCATCGTGAAGGCCCTGGTGGAGACCGGCTTTGACGGCTGGTTCCGCCCGGACCACGGCAGAATGATCTGGGGCGAGACCGGAAAACCCGGCTACGGCCTCTTCGACAGGGCGCTGGGCAGCGCCTATCTCAACGGTCTCATCGAGGCCAATGGCGGTACCATCGAATAAGAAAGGATGCTTGAAAATGTTAAACCTCCCTCTCAACGTGGATTTCAGCGGAAAAGTCGTGGCAGTTACCGGTGCCGGCGGCGTGCTCTGCTCCGTGATGGCCCGGGCCTTTGCCCAGGCGGGCGCCAAAGTGGCCGCCCTGGACCGCAATGAAGATAAGGTAAAGGAACTGGCCGAAGAGGTACAGGCCGAGGGCTTTGTGCTGAAGGGCTATCAGTGCAACGTGCTGGAGCCGGAGTCCATCCAGGCCGCCCACGAGGCGATTCGGAAGGATCTGGGCCCGGTGGACATCCTGGTGAACGGCGCAGGCGGCAACAACCCCCGGGCCACCACGGACAACGAGTATCAGCACGAGGCAAAGGAAGGGCAGAAGACCTTCTTCGACCTGGATCCCTCCGGCGTGGACTTCGTGTTCAAGCTGAACTTCCAGGGCACTCTGCTGCCCACCCAGATCTTCGCGAAGGACATGGTGGACCGCAAGAGCGGCGTGATCCTGAACGTCAGCTCCATGAACGCCTATATCCCCCTCACCAAGATTCCGGCCTACTCCGGCGCCAAGGCGGCCATCAGCAACTTCACCCAGTGGCTGGCCACCCACTTTGCCAAGTCCGGCATCCGCTGCAACGCCATCGCCCCGGGCTTCCTGGTGTCCAACCAGAACCGGACCCTGCTCTTCAACCCGGACGGCAGCCCCACAGCCCGCTCTGCCAAGATCCTGAACGGCACCCCTATGGGCCGCTTCGTGGATGCCGAAGAGCTCCTCGGCGGCGTCTTTTTCCTCTGCGACGACAAGGCAGCCAGCGCCATCACCGGTGTGGTGCTCCCCATTGACGCAGGCTTTGCCGCATACTCCGGCGTGTAATACACCCCAGATCAGAATCACGATAGGACGCACACTCATTTGGTGCATAAAAGAGACGGCCCCCATCCGGAGGCCGTCTCTTTGCGTATGCAAGATCGCGAAATTGGTATCATGGCGATAGTGCTCAGCCCACCACGTTGATCTGAAAGTCGTCCAGGGTACCCCAGGCGCCGGCGCCGCCGGTAACGGAGACGACCACGGTAACGGCGGTCTCCTCGGTGAGCTCAAAGGCAACGGTGGGACCATCCCAGGTCTGCCAGCTGGTGAGGGTGAAGTCGTCCGGCCCTCCCCTGTAGTTTCGTTCTACAGGGGAGGGCAACATTATTCTAGGCAGATTCTCCAATTATCTTGCATTATCGTCTTTTTTAGGCTATCAACTCGAATAACGATACTTACTAGATAATGGCTCCAGCATCACCTTCATAATACCCAAAAGCGCATCTGCTCCGATGCACCGTCCATGAAATATAACCAAGCAATGCGATAGAATTTCTAAAGGAGTTCTCCGGCTGGCTCCATGCGGATGGCTACCAAGGCTACCACAGCATGCCAGAAAAAATCGTGGTAGTGGGCTGCCGGGCACATCTGCGCCGCAAATTTGACGAGGCGGTGAAGTCTTTACCCAAGAAAGACCAGCCGGACTCCGCGGCGCTGCAAGGGCAGACATATTGCAGCAAGCTGTTCTCTATTGAAAGGGAATTGCAGGAACTGCCACCAGAAGAACGGTATACGCAGGGTCTGAAACGGTCTAAGCCCGTGATGGACGCTCTATTGGCATGGGCGTCTACAACCAAAGCGGTGCCGAAGTCCGCGCTGGGCAAAGCCCTGTATTATCTGAAAGAGCAGTGGCCCTACCTGGTCCGTGTTCTGGAGGATGGACGTCTGGAACTGAGCAACAATCTTGCAGAGCGTTCGATTAAGCCCTTTGTGATTGGCCGAAAGAATTTCCTGTTTGCAAACACACCCCTCGGGGCGAAGAGCAGCACCGTGATCTACAGCATGATGGAAACCGCCAAGGCCAACGACCTGGACCCCTACCGCTATTTGACCTGGGTGCTGACCACTGCACCGGTCTTAGCTGCCCAGGGGGACGCTTGGGCAGCAAGTTTGCTGCCCGCAATGGCTCCGGACACTTACCTCACCCCACTAATGAATACTAAACCAGAGAAACGAGCCGTGCCGCTGTTGCGTTCGGCTCGTTTTCTTATCCCCGGTTTTGCGCTTACAATAAAGCTTGCTCAAAAGGTATACCGCGTCAAGCTGCGGTATACCTTTCTCGCAAGGTTGAGTACCAAACCATTGCAGGACAACGGTTTCAAGGCCGGGGTTTGATGTTCAATTCGGGATTTGCCTATATAATACTATAGTTGATAAAGCTTGCTCAAAAGGTATACCGCAACAAGCTGCGGTATACCTTTTGAGCAAGGATGAGTACAGGAACCTTTGCAAAGCCCAATGTTTTAAATCCTGGAAAAGTGCGGATTTGTTTTTAAAATTATACGATGCATGATAAGGTTCGCTCAAAAGGTATACCGCAGCAAGCTGTGGTATACCTTTCTCGCAAACTAAGAAAAACTGAATCGTAGAGGTACTTTTAGAATGTTTCGAGCTTCGTTTCCCCTTTGATGCAAACGTTGTATGACAGTATTTAGCCTGAAGGCACTTACCTGGAGACATATCACTGCCTCGCAAATTCGGAAATGCTGCATCGTGGGCCAAATGCGAATGCAGTACAACAACAGATTCTGCAGTGTTGTAGGAGATAAAGTTTAAAATGCTACCTTTAATGTGCCTTCAACAGATGCCGTTCCGTGACAGCTTCCATGAAGGCAAAACCGTGGTAATAGAGCCTTATTTGCCATCAGCAGAAGTTATAATGAAAGCAATGATGCATCTGCTGTCGCGATATTCAACCTTCTATTTGCCTTCAACAGATGTCGTTCTGTGACAGCCTCCATGTAGGCGATATCATAATATTCGTCCTTTTTGTGCTATCAATAAAGCCCGGGCGAAGGCATTTAGTGCATTTCCTGTTGCGATATTCATCTTTCTATTCGCCTTCAACAGATGCCGTTTCGTGACGTCTTCCATGAAGGCAAAACCGTGGTAATAGAGCCTTATTTGCCATCAGCAGAAGTTATAATGAAAGCAATGATGCATCTGCTGTCGCGATATTCAACCTTCTATTTGCCTTCA
>CANQCS010000023.1 GCA_947589745.1 uncultured Oscillospiraceae bacterium | reverse complement strand
TAATTCTACTTTGGAGGAGGATTTCTTCATCCGCTCTGCTTCTTCGCTGATCCCCATAGAAGTTAAGGCGAAAAGCGGGAAAGCAAAATCCATGCGTACAATGATCCGCTCTGAAAAGTACCCAGACATCCGTTATGGATTTAAGCTATCCGCCAATAATATTGGGCACAATGACGGCATCTATACTTTTCCGTATTTCTGTGCTTTTCTTCTGAAACGGTACATGGTGACATTCCATCCAGATGAAGAAGCGAATGCCCTCTTCTGAGCGAACTCTGATCTGAACGAACTCTGAGGTGGATATATCGAGGCTTGGTGCAAGGTGATATCAGTCGGACGAACGGTTCTTGAGCGAGGCCTAGAGGGATACCTGTGGTCGCATCCGCTCTCCTTTTGCTCACGGAAGTTGGTCCTGCTTGCACAGGAAGTATACAATCGCAATATCTTCTCACTTGCGGCTTTCTTGGTCGACATTTGTCCTCCAAGCAAGCTTTGAGGACGAATGGAGTTTATCCGTATTGTAACAAAGGAGCCCTACGTCGCGTAGGGCTCCTTCGTGCTGATAGCGTACTGATTTAAAGCGTCCACAATGTCCTTCTTTGGCACTTTTAATGTGAAGGCTTTCAGCTGACACACCACCTAGCAAGCTAGGCAGTGTGTCAGCGAGTCATTGGCCTATCAACCAGTGAGTGGTCGCAGTCGAAAAGGACAACAGATGTCGGACGGCACCTGCCGACTCTTTCCTGCCAGTTTCCCACGCTGTTAATGCCGACGCGATATGACGAATATGGGACGGGATAATTTGTCGCTGCAAGCCGACTTGCATGTCGCGAGATAGATATGGGTAAACGAATGTGCTGCTTTTAGATTCTGAGCCAGAGGCAATGTAGCCACCCCGTAGGGGCTTGCCCTTGACGGGTTCTGAAAGAAATGCTACACTGCCAAGCCCGACGGTATGCCAAGGTGTGCTGCTTCTGAGTTCATCGCCGTCGGCAAGCGCTCGCGTGCATTTCTTTCAGGTTCTGTCAAGGGTGGCGGTCGTCCCGGAGAAGACTTGAGATTTTGTTTGTCCAGGCCCACCAATAAGCTCGATTTCCGACAAGTGGACCGTCTCTTGCAAAAGTAGCTTCAAGCTGCTTCTCCTATGGTGAGGAATCTTGGTTGAATATATCGCCACGGATATTGCCTGGGCCCAAATTCGAACCACTGCGACATATTACGCCGTCCATTTCCCGACAAACAGAGCTGGCTTTAACACCCACGCTTCGACCGTCCGGGTGAGGGTCCAAGCTACTATGTATTCAGCCTGTAACCAAGTTCAAAGTCAGATGATATAGGGGGACTCTAAGGAACTGTTAAACTCTCTCTCATTCGGCCGCACAAAAGCCGGTAGCCAAGCTACCGGCTTTTGTGATCAACGATTCTTTCCTTTATCTGATACAGATCTACCCAGGATCTAGGTCTCCTGCCGTTACGATTGCATATTACACACCTAGGTTTTGTGTAAGGCGGTATAACAGCGTTACAGCCTGAGCACGCGTGAGAGTACCATCACCACTGAAGCGGCCACCGCCAACACCATTCATGTATCCCGCAGCTACCACAGCACACACGGCGGTACGGTAAGCGCTGGGAATGCTGCTGTAATCGGAAATGCTGTCCTTCGCAGCTTCAATCTCCGAAGGATCAGGGACAGCGCCAATGGAAACCAAGTAATTGTATGTGATCTGCGCCAAATCGTAACGGCTGCATGCTCCGTTCAGAATATTCGAGTTCCAAGAACCGTTACTGTAGGCATTCGCTGCTTTAGTACCCGCGATGAGATCGTTCTTCCTCGCGACCTCCATACCACTCGTCATCCAGTTGCCTTTCTCTTTGCTCAGCTGGTCGGAATAGAACAGCCTCGCCATCATAGCAAAGTATTGACCCTGGCTGACTACGCCGTTGGGGTCAAAGTTGCCGCCGCCAACGCCGTTGACCACGCCGCGCTCGGCCATATCAAAGACCGCATCGGAATACCATTTGCCTGCTGCTATATCGGAGAAAGCAGAGGGAGAGGACGGGGTGGATGATGTGGATGGCGTCTGTGAGCTGCTGGGCTTGGGACTTGCCTTCGGTCCCGTAGGAAGAGCCACACCGCTAAGGATCTGGACGAACTTTCCGTCCTTGTTCTCCCACAGGGTACCGTCTTTCTTCAGAACATAGTCGCCGTCTACGGCTACCGCGTCGGACATGAGCTTCACGGGAGTCGACTGGCAGGGCTTGCTCTCCGTCTCATAGGATTTTGGTATACTCTTGAAATTGCCGCCACTGAAGCCAAGCTGCTGCTCATCATTCAAGCCCCAGCCATACAGTGTACCGTCAGAGGTGACAGCATACGAGGTGCTACTGACGGATGCGTAAATGACATCATCCAGGATCTTCACCGGCTCGGTCTGGTAGATCATTTCGTCAGGAGCCACATCTGTATATTTACCTCCATTGCCAAGCTGGCCATAACCATTGTTTCCCCAGCTCCAAAGAGATCCGTCCTCCTTGATGATGAATGTGGAGTTCCAGCCGGCAGTGAATGCCTTGACGCCGTCCATGATGCGCGTCAGAGGGATCTCTTCCGAGCATTTTTTGGAGCTGTTGGCTGTTAAATCCGCATATTCACTGTAACCGCTGGCCCACAGAGTTCCGTCATCCTTCAGAGCCATCCAAGTAACACGTCCTTTGGGGCAGGAAAGGTAGAACTGCTTCACGTTATCCATGAGTTTAAAAGCGTTACTGGGGGATTGCCATTTGTCAGAGCCACTACCGTCATTCATGAAGCCATTCCTAAAGCCCCAGCCCCACAACGTGCCATCCGTTTTAAGGGCCATATCATACCCCATATCCAGGCTGCTCTGGAAATTCTGTACATTATCCATCACCTTGACCGGGGTCGTGAGCCATTGGTAATCATCCGTAAATCCGTTGATCTCTATATCTAACCCCCACATCCAGAGGCTGTGGTCTTCCTTGATGCCCCAGTTGATTCCTGCGGCAATGTACCCCTTTGCGATCTCAGTGGGCTTACTGAGATAAGGAAGACTACCGTCGGCGGGATGAACGTCCGCATGACCCAAATTATCTCTGGCATCACCCCACCCCCACAGGCTCCCATCGGTCTTGACAGCCTTGGTATAGCCGAAAGTGGGAGCCGCCAGCATCAGGTCCGCAGTGTACTGTCCCTGCGTGGAAGGCTTTTCAGCGGTATCAGGCTTTGAGGGTGTGACGGGCTCATCGGTGGAGGCGCCGCTTCCGTCATAGACATGGACGCCTGAACTATCCATGACACAGAATTTGAATCCGCCGCCGTCAACCGGCTCAATTGACTCCGCCCAGATGAGTTTTCCATCCACATAGATGGGCCCAACGTCAGGCCAAGGTACATCATTGAGGGGAGTCGCGGCCCCCACAGAGCCGTCCGAAGAATACGTGGCATAGTATATCTGCAAGCCGCCAGCCACGGAATAGGCTCCCTGATAAGATTTCAATGTATACCACATGAGATAACCACCGTCGCTACTAATGGGGACGATATACGCATAGTTGGCGCTCTCTTGGGGAGTGCCAGTAAAGATTTTCCGCACGGTGGTACCGGACTGCGAGAAATTGTCCTTGTCTGTAAAGGCCACGTAAAGGCTCCTGGGCTGCGTCCCATTATAGGAATCACCCAAGCCACTGTCGATATAAGCACTCAGATATCCTGCTTCTGTTTCCGCCAATGCACAGGTGGTTGCGCCAATGCTGATATCAGTCGTCCCGGGCCATTGGGTCAGGAGGATACTGCTACCGCCGCCGGAGATGATCGTGTCACCCCCCGCTTTCTTTTGGTAGCGGAACAGGCTTGCCCCTCTTGGGTAGCCGTCGCCAGCGTCCAATGTGACCAGATTTCCATCCGCATCAGCAAGGATATCCTGCGCCAAAGAATGGGACACATAGCCAAGGCTAGCGGACTCCACATCGTCAAGTTTTTCCGTGATTGTCATATCTGATTGACGGATACATACTGTCATGTTGGTTTGGTGGTTCAACCCATCACTTCTCTTGAATATGGCGTGTCCCATGTGGATATAGAGCATCCCACCGTATTCCGCGAAGCTACGATTTCCGTGTTGGTAGACAATACCAATCGTGTTGGCTCCGTACAGACTCGCTGCCCCCAGCCGAGACCAGTCTTTGGAATACTTAACGACTCGAAGCACTTCAACGGAATTAAGTTCTTGTAGATTTTCCTGACCAAAAGCAATAAAGTTGTAGTCTTTCCCACTGTAGACTCCGGCAAATTCCGGTAATTCAATGGGTAGCTCCCGTGAGGAAAGTTCTTGAAAAGTTGGACTGTATGTGGTTACCTTCAAGGTCCTTGTGTCCATAGGGGTTCCGCTCTGTTGGCGAATATAAACTCCTTCGATATGTACCAAATCGTAGTTTCCATCCGAGCGGGGCATCAAACTGCATCCCCTGTCAGACCGGCTACCGCCTACTGGTGTATCCGAAAAAGCCAGAGCTGCGGGAGAGAGTGATAGCATTATGACCAGAGCCAGAAGGATGCCAAGCAGATGATAGCTGCTCTGTAGAATCTTTTTCTGCGCGTTTTTCATGGTAATCTTCCTCCCAGTATGTTTTTACTACTTTGACAATAAAATAAGTTTTGTAAAATTGTTGTTGGCTGGTATCGCGGAAATGCGGAGGATATTCAAGCTGCCATTTGTTGATATTCTAATTCCTTACAGATTGCATTGCTGCACCACTGGCAAGTGGCCACCGTATAACAGCCCTCATGATCAAAACACTTCATATCTCCCTCCCATTTCTTGATTTTCTACAAATTTACCGACAAAACTGGATTTCAAATCCTTTTGGCAACTAATTAAGCTGGTAATGAAAAAACAACGCAAAACGCCCAATATTATTCACTTACATGATAGAAATAATTTCGTGAAGCGCTACCCAAAAGGATTGATGATGACAGAACCTCTGCAACATGATTATCATTATAAACATAGTATATTGTGTCAGTCAAGTGGTATTTTGTATAAACTAACAAATTATTTTAGGAGAAAATGCCATGAGTAAGAAAAAGGAACTTAATACAGAAATAGGCAATAGAATTCGTATTTCCAGGGAGCAGGCAGGATGGACCCAAGAAAGATTAGCCGAGAGCATAAATCGGTCACCACAATTTATATCTACGATTGAAAGAGGCTCGGCTGGCGCATCTCTGGAAACTGTCGTCAAAATCTGTGAAGTCTTATCGGTAACGAGCGACTGGCTACTTCGTGGGGTTGAGAGAACTGCTACTGCGGACCGCATAGCGAAGAGACTCTCCGAACTGACTAGTGAGCAGTTAGCGATAATTGACCGATTGGCAACTGACATCTTGACATTGGTACAGATCACAGCTAAAGAGTAGAATAGGCATGCGTCATCTGAATCCCCAAAGGAGTGGCCAACGGCCACTCCTTTGCTCTGCCGTGGGCGCTGCACGTTTCCATTTTTTCTATTGAGTAAGAGAATGCTGATAAATATTCCATGACAACTCAGCATTAAACAAGGTCCTGTCTCGAATTGAGTTCTTCATCAATTATGCTCTATCCAGCGAACATGAAAAGCCAATTAATGAAGCCATTGACAGGCTTATCACCTCCTAGGCAACCTCCTGGTGTCACTCCCATATTGGACAGTTCGTCTTTCTTACAACATGCCTAAAATGATGTAATTAGTTTATACAAAATGACAGTTGACTTATTAGATATAATATGCTTATATTTTCTCTGTAATATAGATGTTTTGAAGATTTACTAAATTTGAATCGAAGGAGAATATAGGTATGAAGCTCAAATTTAAAAGAAAACTCTGCACTATCTTGCTATTTGTATTAGCACTGGCCATTTCACTAACTGGGTGTAGCAAAACGGCAGGAAACGACAAAAATATCACAGAGCCAGGGCATTCTAATACTGAGCCATCCCAGGCGCCGGAAATTACAGACGTACCTTCCCTAGAAAACGGCGGCAATTCATGGGAAGACAGTTCGCCCACTTTAGACGAGCAGGATGATACGGTGAATCAAGGAGAGTCTGAACCTGAACCAGAAAATATTATTCCGCTCTCGAAGGCTTATAGCGATGTTCCTCCATTGGATGACACTATTACTCATATTAGTTACGATATTTTTAATGAACCAAGCAAGATAGCTGAAACAATCATAACAGATGAAAACGGAAAGGGACTCCTGCGGTTTAATGCTAAGGATCCTTCTGTTGCTACTGCAGGAATTTCTGTTATTCTTCATGAGCTTGTCGGTGAAATGATGTATATTAAGATCCACGGAACCCATGGAACTGACGCGAGCAGTTATCAGCTTTCCCTTTTGGTAGATATGGAGGGCAATGTTGTTTGGTCCAGCACAGATGATATTATGGGAGCATTCCCGGTCGGCGACGGCTATTTCATTATAAACACAGAGGTCAGCGGCTTTGATGAAAATTACGTTATCCACGACATCTACGATAGATCCGGCAATCATCTATTTCAGTATGATGACAGGGATGGTTATACACTTGAGTACATAGGGGATGGTATGTTTTGCCCTTTAACAACTGGCGATAGTCACACAGCAATGCCCTCCGCCGACCTCGTTGCAGCGACAACCGGTCAGTGGGTTCACTATGATGATATTTCCGATGATGATATGTCTCGTCTAGCCCGTAGCTTAAACAATGTCCATTTCTATAACGGAAAACTGATGATGCCTACTGAAAATGGTTTGTTGATTCTGGATAACCAAGGGGGGAGCAGCATACTTCCGTACCCAGAAGGATTTCCGAGTATTGCATCCTATAGTGATAAATACTGGAATACTACGGAAAGCATGATGGTTGTTAATGTTAATGGTAATTACGAAAAAGGTTATGGTATTTACAATATAAAAACAGGCTCATTTTATCAGCCTAATGTTGATTATACTGACAAAATTTACTCCTTTGTTGGTTCTGGCAATTATGTGATTGCCAGAATGAAGGGAGCAGACGGCGCAGACTATTATGCACTGTTTGATAATGAACTTAACGAACTGATACCTCCAACCAAAGGATCCTTCAGTTCGAATTTTGTGGCTGTTGTTGATGATAGATTGTATATATATCGGTCATATGATATTTCTGTCTATGATGTGAACGGCAATCTCAAGTACGCTTTCAAAGATAAGGGCTATGATGAAACAAGTAGTTTGAGTAAAAGTTCCGTAATTAATGGAAACATATTTTTGAAGCTTGAGAACGGCCCAGAGGTTCTTGTAGATTCTGATGGAAACATAAAATTTGAAGAAATAGATGCAACTGATGCCATCGACTTAACAGACATGTTGGTATCTCTTTACAAAGGCGGCTCTCAATAGTCTTATGAGGTGCTCCAGCGGAATTGGAAGTGAACTATCCAGGCCTGAGGAACTAAGATCCAATAATCCTGTCCACCAGGAGTAAAGCAGCACCATATTTTAATTGTTAGATTCCATGAAATTGCTCTGAAACTCATCCGGTAAAGCTACACAAATTTCTTCAGGCAAAGAGGCGCAACATGGAATCGTTGAAATGGTACCATGATTTTCACGCAGTTAGTCGCATGATGAAGCCTTATCAGCTTAACCCCATCAATATCAGAATAAACTACGAACTATCCGAGGAAAAGGATGAGCTTCTCGTCATCGCTGAACATGAAAGGGATTGGACTCGTCCGCCAATCAATATTGAGAACGGGCGTGAGGTGGAAGCGGACGGTTTCCCGGCGAGTCCTCTGGAATGCCCAACCGGAATGCCTCTAGCTGGAAGCCGGAGGAAAGCTGTAAACAATGGCCGCTGAATCTGATTCAGCGGCCATTCGCCTGCGATATTCTTCTCTTGTCTCGCCTTTTCCTGCAGTTATAACCATTACATAATTCCTGCGGAGGCGCTGCTCTTCCACTATTCCTCGCGTTGCAAATGATATGTCCCACTTCATCGATTTTCTGCTCGCTGAATCTGTCACCCATAATAAGATTCCATATAAGATGATTGAGAGGGAGCTGGCATGTTTCCTATTGGGGATGATGACAAAGTACGATACTGAACTATGGAAAACAGCTTCGGCAGTTTTCCATAGCCCCATAGTCAGACTGCGAATTTTAGAGTCCCGTTCATTTCTTGGTAGGACTGCTCATGAGCGTTTGGAAGATATCAATGCGGCCACAGGAGGTTCAGCTATCTACGAGATGACACTGATGACACTATTGCACATCAGGTACGATTCAGCATTGCTTCCATCTGTCGTTTTCCCTCCCAAAGCACTGCTTCTTCGTCGATTTTCACAAATTGGTCGTTTTGAAGGACCATTTCCCCACCAATCATCACATCGGACACATCTTGGGAAGACGCGACCATAGGCAGTGTATGCAACAAATTTCTGGTGGGCAGATAGTTCACGTGATCAGTGTGCAATAGCACAATGTCTGCTGCTTTTCCAGGGGCAAGAGAACCTAGACGGTCACTTACACCCAATGCTCGGGCCCCGTTGACAGTCATCATATCAAATGCCTCCGCCAAAGGAAGTACCGTTGGTTCGAATACTGGCGTACCGAAAGTGGCTTGGGCCACGTACTTCAAAAGGCGTACTTGTTCAAACAGATCCTGCTTTGCACTGGTGGCCCCATCGTTTCCAAGAGCGATATTTAATCCCGCAGCCCGCTCAGCTAACAACTTTGGAACGCCCTGAGTTGGCAGATTGGCAGTAGGGCAGTGGATAACATTGAGTCTTCTTTCCGCCATGAGGCGGATGTCGAAATCCGTAATTTGAATGCAGTGGGCAGCAATCACATTAGGACCTAGGGCACCGTACTTATCTAAAAACTCTGGGGGCCGCAGACCCCAACGGGCCAGGCAGGTCTGCACTTCTGCGGGATGCTCACCTAGGTGGATGTGGATTCCGGTAGCGTGTGCCCGAGCGGCCTGGGCCACGCCCTCCACCAACTGGGGGGAGGAGGACATAGGGGAGGACAAAGAAAACCAGATGTGGATCCGACCGTCAGCCATTCCATGACAGCTGCGGTAAAGATCCTCCATTGCCTCTACGGATTGTTCAGGCGTTTTGTCGCACATAGACGCCGGCAACTCCGGATCCATATCCCGCCCCACCCGGGCGATAGCGGCACGGATGCCAGTCTCTACCGCCGCCTGAACAGTGCCGCTCATGTCCATACTACCAGCATCGGCAAACATGGTGATTCCGGCCCGGAGCGCTTGCAGGCAGTACAGACGGGCGGCATGGTAGCGGTCATCCGGTGTCATGCGGGACTCATAAGGGACAAGGATACGCCTCCAGATAATCGGGGGCTCATCTACAGTGCCTCCCTTCAGCAACTGCTGGACCGTGTGAGTGTGGCAGTCGTACATTCCCGGCATAGCTAACTTTCCTGAGGCTCTGATGGTTTCCTTGGGATGATAGCGATTCCCCAAATCAGTATCCGGGCCGATTGCCAGGATTGTGCCCCCTTTCACGGCGATAGCCACGTCTTCCGCCAGCTGAAAATCAGGCAGAATAGCAGTGCAATTCCGAATCAACAGGTCGCAGGACAGAAGATAGTTCTCCATAGGGAATCTCCTCACATTTCATTGGCCAGACGCAAAAAGACTTTGCAGTGGTTACGCAAGACCTGTGTGCAAACCTGCTCTCCCTCTGCTGCCAGGCGGCGCTCGTCGATACCAGGGAACTGGCCGTTTTCATACACTATTTTCCCATTGACCACTGTCATCCACACAGGACCGGATACGCCCAACTTAGCCAGAATATTTTTTGGATCATGAAGCGCCCCAGCGTACTCCAAGGTTCCTACATCTATCAGGAAGAAGTCGGCGGCCATGCCACTCTGGATGTAACCGATATCACTACGCCCCAACATCTTTGCACCATTGACAGTAGCCATCTTCAAAATATCGTAGGGTCGGGGACAGCCAGTGCGGGCCGAGTTTCGGAAAGTCTGCATCAGATAGGCTAGACGAACAGTTTCTAGCATACTAGATCCCTCATTTGTGGAGCAACCGTCTGTGCCCAAGCTGATGAGAATGCCAGCCTTCTCCATAGCGGGAATGTCCAGCATCTCTGTAGCTCCATAGAAGGTTGGGGCTGGACAATGGGAGATGCCGGTGCCGTATCGAGCCAAAACGGTGTATTCTTCTGGTGTGGTCTCGCGCCCGTGGGCAATCCACACATCCGGGCCGATGAAGCCGGTCTCCTCAGCCCAGGCCAAACTGCGCTTGCCGCACCGCTGGACCATCTGGACCACTTCCCCCTCATTGAGATGGGTGTGGAGCCGGACCCCCATCTGACGGGCCAGGCGGGCAGCCTCCACAAAGGTTTCCTTTTTGCAGCTGAAGGGCTGGGTAGGCGCAATGGCGATCTGTCGCATGGAAAACTTCTCTGGATTGTGATAGCGCCGGATTACCCGTTCACAATCAGCCAGGAAGTGGTCTGTGCTCTCGCACATGGCCTTAGGCACAAAGCTCCCCTCCTCTATCGATCGTGTGCTGCCACCTCGGCCTGCATGGAAGCGAATGCCCATCAGGGACGCAGCCTCGATTTGCCGATCTATAGGCTCAGTACCGGTGCGATCAGTGTAAAGATACTGATGATCGAAGGCCGTGGTACACCCGTGCTTGATTAGGTCTGCCATGGCGGTGAGGGATGCATAGTAAATCACATCGCTGTCCACCATCTGAAAGGTGTTTTGGACTTCGGCCAGCCACTCCATTACAGTCATGTTGGGCCGGTCGATAGTTACCAGATTGCGCACAAAAGCCTGAAAAAAGTGATGGTGGGTATTGACCAGGCCTGGGTACAAAAAGTGGTCCCGGCACTCTATGATCCTGGCACCATCGGCCGTTAAATTTTTGCCCAGATGGACAATCTCTGGCCCTTCCACCAACATGTCCGTGTCCCATAATACCTGGTCCTGTGGATCACAGGTAACAACGGCGCGGATGTTCTTGAATAGAAGTTTCTCCATCCATATTCTCCTTCCACAGTTTATAATTTGTTGTAGAAATATTAAAGCAATTGTGGTAACCTTTATGTCAAGAGCATATCAGATGGATTTCCGCAAAAAACTTAAAGCGAACTACACACTACATAAGTCGAGACTATGAGTTCATAAATGCAGAAAAAAAGGCCGCCTCCGGGCGGCCATTAGGAGCGCAGTGAGGGGCGGCAATGAGTAGCGAGATGAGAATCGGCATATTTGCGAAAAAATTTGGTATTCCGGCATCAACAGTACGTTACTACATTCAACTTGGGATCCTAGTGCCAGAGAGTCGGAACGGACAGTACATCTTCTCCGACAAGTGTGTACAAGATATGGAACGTGTCATGGAATACCGGGAACTGAGGTTTTCCCTACTGGACATCCATGAACTACTTACCCTCCAACGGAAATTTACACTTTCCCAGCCAGAGGATCGAAATGCCTACTTGGCCTTGCTCTACCAACAGAGAGAGCGATTGATTCGTGCGTTGGAAACAAATCAACAACAAGAACATCTGCTGAAGCAGCTGGAGCGGGAAATCACTCCATATTCCACTGCCCAATGAAAGCATAGGGTTTAATGACGTCACCCGGTAGAGCGTCAGTGTATACAGTGGGGTCCAGGGAATGGACCCCCATTTTTTCTGCCAGAATGGTGATGCCGTTGTCTCTCATGCTACTCAGCAGAGTGGGAAGCTGATAACGCATGGGTAAGTTTTCCGTATGCCCTCGCTGTAGTTTGCAGCGGGCCGAGAAGCGCCCGGCTACAATGGTCCCATTGTGGGCATAGCGCTGCAATAGCTTGAAGGATGACGGATAGCCGTACTTCTGATAGACCTCTGAAGACGCATAGTCGATGATTATATCGAGGCACCCGGGCTTGAGCGGGTGATGAATACCATCATCCACCAGAAAGAGGATGTTGCGATGAGGATAGGCTGTACGGATACTGGACATATAGTAGCGCACAACGTGTAGGCTTGTGTCGCAGAGGATGTAGTTTGCTTCTCCACTGAGGTCAGCAATAGCCCAGTGCAGAAAGCAGGCAGTGTTCAGCATATCCTCAAATATAATTTTTCCATCCAGTTCTTGCTGCTCTAGTTGGGACTTGATCCATTGATTGAAGCCCTCAATATAGCTTACGTCCTGGGGCGTGCGGTGTTGGAGGGTGGAGAGGTCTTCATCCACCGGCGGAATCAGCGGACGCGTAATATCTGCCACAATGAGTATGCCGTCCTCCACAGAGACACGAAAGCCACAGGCACAACGCCCATCACCACAAGTGACTTGGTTCTGCTCCATGCGGATTCCATTCCAAAGGAGAGGAGTATTGCAGAAAGGACAGCAGATTAAGGCAAAAAGAGGCAGAGGAATGCCGTTGGCAGATTCCACCTCAGGATTCCTACTGGCGCGGCTGATGACCACATTTAGCTTCCTTAGAGAGAACTCCAGTTCCCGGCGCTCAGCCAGAATCCGTTCCCGTTCCTGGGCAAAAAACTCCAGCAACTTCCGGCGCTCCTCTGGTTCTGAAAGGACTGGATCTTGCTTTAAGTGCAGAATAGACGCAATAGTCTGTAGGGAGAATCCGCATTTCTTATACCGCAGAATCTCCTCTGCACGCTCCAGATCCTCCTGGGAAAAATCCCAGTACTGGTCGTTCTTCTCTGGGTGCAGAAGCCCGATGCTCATATAATATCGGATTGTCTGAATAGACAAACCGGTTTTATCGGAAAAATTGCTAATTTTCATAATGAGATATCATAGCATAAAGTTTTGATAAAGTCCAGCGCCTTTTGCTAACCTATAGGGGACTTTAAGTTTTTGAAAAAAATCCGTCAGATTTCGTATTGACATAAAGGAGAGAATATCGAGGATAATATGTTCATATCGGAGGGAATTACCCTCCAGACTGGAGGAAAAATGAAATGAAAAGGCTTCTTGCACTGTTCCTTTCGCTCTGTCTAATGGCAACACTGGTGGGCTGTCAAGGTGATTCCGCGGGTGGAGATGACAACGCGAATCCTTTGAAAGTGGCCCTATGCCTGACAGGCCCGGCCAACGATGGGGGCTGGTGCCAGCTGGCCTATGACGGCCTTTTAGCCGCGAAGGAACAGTATGGGATTGAATTCTCCTACGCTGAGAATCTACAGACAACCGATATGGAGGCTGCATTGACTGACTATGCCGCCCAGGGCTATGATCTTATTTTTGGCCTAGGGTTCCAGTTTGGGGATCCTGCCTTGAGTGTTGCCCAAAAGTATCCAGATGCGAAGTTTGTAGTGTTCGAAGGTAGCGTGGAGGCGGATAATGTACTCTCATGCAAAATATCTAATGAGCAAAGCCGCTATCTCTTGGGTTATTTGGCCGCACGCCTGTCCAAGAGCGGTGTGGTAGGCTTTGTTGCCGGCCCCTCTCAACCGTCTATCATCAAGCCTGCCGAAGCTTTCAAACTGGGTGCACGTACCGCAAATCCTGATGTTCAGGTATTAATCACATACTGTGAGTCCTTCACTGATGTGGCTTTGGCCAAAGAGGCCGCCGTAGCGATGCTAGATCAGGGCGCAGATGTTATCGGCCACGGAGCCAACACTGCGGGGACCGGTGCCATCAAGGCCTGTGAAGAACGGGGGGCCATGGCTATGGGCGCGGCTGCGGACCAGAACAGCCTAGCGCCGAATACTGTGGTCTGCAGCGATATGTATAGCTTTGGAGATGTGTTGCTGTACATCGTGGGGCAGGCCACCGAGGGCAAATTTGAGAGCGGTATCCAGTCCTATGGTTTTGCGGAGGGTATTGTCCAACTGGCACCCTATCACAGCTTTGAGGAGACAATCCCCCAAGATGTCAAGGATGAAATCGAGGACCTGAAGCAGCAGATTATTGACGGCTCCCTAGTGGTGCCGGTGATTGAAACACCTACGACCGATTGATATTTTTCAGAAATCGGCCTCCTCACGTCAGCAGGACCGACATGAGAGAGGCCGATTTCTGTTTTATCGAAAGCCCGATGCACACTCATTTTGTGTGTGGTCAGACTGACACTAGAAGAGAGGTGATTTACTATCAGTTTGTTGGAAATGCATGGCATTGTAAAGGATTTTCCTGGCCTCCGGGCGGTGGACCACGTGGACCTGCAGGTGGAGGAAGGAGAAATTCACGCATTGCTGGGAGAAAACGGCGCCGGGAAGACGACGCTGATGAACATACTCTATGGACTTTACCGTGCAGATGAGGGGCAGATTTTTTGGAAAGACGAGCCCGTGGATGTCTCCTGCCCTAGTGAAGCTATTCGCCTGGGAATCGGTATGGTACATCAGCACTTTATGTTGGTGCGGAAGATGACAGCCCTGGAAAACATCCTGTTAGGTATGCGTCCTGAGGGGTATCCGATAATCCGCAGACAAGAGCAGTTACAGCAGGCAGATATCCTGTGCCAAAAATACGGACTCAAGGTCAATCTGCGGCAACGAGTGGACACCCTTTCCGTTGGAGAACAGCAACGGGTAGAGATCCTCAAAGCCCTGTTCCGGGATGCCAAGGTTTTGGTTTTGGATGAACCCACCTCCGTTTTGACACCGCAGGAGACCCAGGAGTTTTTCCAAATTCTGCGAGTGTTGCGAGACGAGGGACACAGTATCATCTTGATTGCTCACAACCTCTCTGAGATTCTCTCAATCAGCGACCGCGTCAGTGTCCTGCGGGACGGGAAAAAGGTATGCACCATCAAGACTTCCTCTACCAACGAGAGGGAACTGTCTCGCTATATGATTGGCCGGGACTTTCTGGCCTCGAATTTTTATCGAGAGGCCACTGATCAGAGCCGGGAGATTTTGCGCTTCCAGAATATCTCCCTGCACAACAGTGAAGGCGTTTCCCTGCTACGGGACGTCTGCCTCTGCGTGCATAGTGGGGAGATCTTGGGAATCGCTGGCATCGACGGCAATGGACAGACCGAGCTGGCGGAGGTGCTGATGGGCATCCGCCGCCAAAGTGGAGGTGATATTCTCCTGGATGGTCAGAGCTTGGGGCGATGGTCCGTCAGGCGGCGCTGGGAAGCCGGACTAGCCTATATTCCGGCGGACCGCCATCAAGATGGCCTCATTATGGACGCGGATGTGAAGGACAATACAGCCCTACGAACCTACTATCAGCCTCCGCTTTCCAGGACGCATATCCTGCAACCTTCTCAGATGCGGGACCAGGCCGCTGCGCTGACGGAGGATTATCAAGTGAAGACACCTTCCGTGGCTACTCAAGTTCGCCTGCTCTCCGGCGGCAATCAACAAAAGCTGATTCTAGCACGAGAGTTGCAGTCCAAAGGGAATCTGCTGGTGGCCTGCCAACCCACCCGCGGCTTAGATATTGGAGCAGCCGAGTATCTCCACACTCGCCTGATGGACCGTCGGAACCAAGGACGTAGCGTATTGCTAATCTCCACGGATCTTGGGGAGATTCTAGCTCTATCGGATCGAATCGCTGTAATCTGCAGTGGAAAAATTATGGGTGTGGTTCCCAACACTCCAGACCTCTCTGCAGAGTTGCTGGGACTGATGATGGGCGGAAGTACCCTTGAGGAGGCAAAAGGATGGATGTAAAACGAAAAGCGATATTCACCCTGGCCCGGGTGGTAGCAGTGTTGCTGTTGTCAACTGTGTTGATCCTGCTGTCAGGCGCCGACCCAATTCGGGCGCTACAAGCATTCTTGTCGGGAATCTTTGGCAGTGCCCACGGTTTTACAGAGGTATTTGTACGAGCCACACCCCTCATCTTCTTGGGGTTAGGGGTTGCCATTACTTTCCGCACCGGCTTTTTCAATCTGGGTGCTGAAGGGCAACTGTATATGGGGGCGCTGGCATCTACCGCGGTGGTGCTACTTCTACCGGCATCTTGGGGGAGCCTGCGCCTGCCCATAGCGCTTGTATCTGCTTTCCTAGCCGGCGGAATTTGGGTACTATTCCCTGCATGGATGAAGAGCCGTCTAGGCATTTCTGAGACAGTGAACACCATCATGTTCAACTACATTGCCATTATGTTGGTGGGTATCTGCATTCGGACGTTCCTGCAGGAGCCAGGGAGCACCTTACCCCAGACAGCTATAATTCCAGAGGATTGTATCCTGCCCCTACTACTATACCCCACCCGTTTCCATGCGGGAACCATTTTATCTCTGGTTGCAGCAGTATTGGCTTGGTTCTTCCTCTGCCGCACTACAACTGGCTTTGAGATGCAGATGGTCGGAATGAACAAGCGAGCGGCCTTGTGTACGGGGCTGTCTGTACCTAAGAGTCTGCTCCTCTCCGCTGTCATCGGCGGTGGCCTGGCGGGCCTAGCCGGGTTTAACGAAGTATTCGGTGTTCAGCATCGCCTGCTGGAGGGCGTCTCTGGTGGAAATGGTTACACCGCTATTTTGGTAGCTCTGCTGGCCCTCAATCACCCTTTGAGGGTGGTACTCATGTCCGTGGGCCTAGCCGCGCTACAAGTGGGTGCTGCCACCATGCAACGGACACTGGGCATCCCCAACTCCATTGTTTCCATCATCATCGGCTTTATCGTCCTGATGATTCTGTGTGGTTCCCTTCCAGAAATCCTGGAGGAGAATCATCCTATACTGCGCAAGAGAAAGGAGAATATTCGGCATGTGGAATGAGATTTGGAATCTCGCCTTTTTTACAGCCTTTTTCTCCGCCTCTGTGCGACTGGCTGTGCCGTTGGCCTACGCGGCGCTGGGTGAGATGGTATCACAGAAAGCAGGCATCCTGAATATTGGCTTGGAGGCCAATATGCTCAGCGGTGCATTTATGGGCTTTGCTGTCACCTACTGGACTGGCAGCCTGCTCCTTGGGTTTCTGGCCGGTATGACTACTGGTGCTTGTTTCAGTCTACTGCATGCCTTTTTTTCCATCTACCTACGGCAAAACCAAAATGTCATTGGTACGGCACTGAACCTTTTTGTCCTTGGACTCACCAGCTACCTCTTCCAAGTAATTGTCAATCAGGCTTCCGGTGCCTACCCGCAAGTGGACATCCTGCCCACTATTCCCATTCCGTTATTAACCAATCTTCCCCTGGTGGGAGACGCTCTGTTCAATAAGGATATTATCACCTATTTACTGTATATCCTTATTGTTGCCTTAGTATGGTTTTTAAATCGTACTATGTGGGGGTTGTCTCTTGTTTCTATTGGAGAGAATCCGAGAGCAGCAGATACAGTGGGGCTGCCTGTATTTCGCATCAAATACCTGGCAGCACTCTTCAACGGGCTTATGGGTGGTCTGGGTGGAGCCTATCTGGTATTGGGCCAATTGGGGGTTTTTTCAGAGAATGTTACCTCTGGGCGCGGCTATATCGCCCTGTCTCTGGTGGTTTTCGGTAGGAGAAAGCCTGTGGGCATCTGCCTTGCAGCTCTATTCATGGGCGCAGCAAATGCACTACAATTCAGGATGCAGGCGCTTGGTGTGGATATGCCAGTACAGATGTTTACTGGGCTCCCGTACGTTCTCACAGTGATAGTATTGATTATTAGTGCTGTGAAACGAACAGATGCAGATCCAGCGGCGCTAGGGAAGCCCTATGTCCGCACTATGCGGTGACGAGCTGGAATTTTCCTATGCCAACATGACAGAAGAATCACTCGCGGATCATGTCTTGCGGGTGATTCTTTTTTATAGAGACGCAACTCATCTTTTTTGGGGGAGCATGACTAAGGAGGCCTGTATGCTCAGGGCCTGCGCTTTTTTGTCTCTAGGGTCTTTAGACACCTGCGAAGGCCAGGACTCCGGATATGTGCCTGTTACCCAGCCTTCTGGGAATATGTCTGGGAGACTCAGGAGCTGAGACCAAAGCCCTTCTCTGCGCCTGAGTGGAAATGTGGGATACTCGGGAACGGGGGGACGCACTGCCGCGGCGGGCTCAGACCGGTTGTGCTTTTATCTATGCGGACTTTTCTTAAATAAACCCGTTGAAAGCATGACGATAGTCATGGTATAATACATGAAGTGTCAATTGATGCCTTTTACTAGTTAATTTTCGGAAGGAGGAAATCGAAGCATGTGGTGCAGATATTGCAATTTTGAGACTAACGAGGCATATTGCCCGGTCTGCAAGCGAAAAACATGTGAAGATATTCCCGTAGTAATCTACTGGTGTAAAAACTGCATGCTTCCGATTATTCATCTTTCCACAGCGGCGGATAAGGGCGTATGTCCGATTTGTGGGGAAGAAACTGAGTATTTGTCTTCTGATTTAAGGCCGGTTTTCCCAGAGGAACGACTTCTGCTTGCAATATTGCTGAATAAGAAGCCGGAAGAATACATGAATCATTCAATTTGGGCAGCAAATAGCAGGTATTATATTGATGGAAAAGGCCATTCTGTTTCACTAAAAGTTTTTTCTGAGGCGAATACAGATAAAATAGCTCAGGAAATAAAAAGGCACCCAGATAAAATTGATTATACATATTTCAACAATAATATAGCTCAATTTGTTAGAGCTAATCAGCATAGATTAGCCTACCTTAAAGATGAGGCTTTCGCTTTTGTCCGCCAGGCAGCAGAAAAAGTCAGCGAAGAAAATATTGTGATTTCCTTTTCTGGAGGCAAGGACTCAACTGTAACAGCTGATTTGGTAACAAAAGCATTGAGTAATCCATGTTTAGTACATATCTTTGGGAACACGACCCTTGAGTTCCCTATGACCATTGAGTACGCAAATCGGTATCGCGATGAGCATCCACTGGCAATTTTTCAAGTTGCCAAAAACGAGGATCAGGTATTTTATGATGTATGTGAGGATATTGGGCCACCTGCCCGGATGATGCGGTGGTGTTGCTCGATGTTCAAAACAGGTCCAATTACAAGAATAATTTATAGTTTATACGGAAGCCATCAAATATTGACTTTCTACGGTATAAGAAAAGCAGAATCGGTAAGCCGCAGTAAATACAATAGAATCGAGGACGATGCCGAATCTGTCAAAATTCAACAGCAGACCGTTGCTTCTCCAATTTTCTTTTGGAAGGATATCGATATATGGTTATATATACTTGCAGAAGAAATTGACTTTAATTCAGCTTACAGGCTCGGTTATGATCGCGTAGGCTGTTGGTGCTGTCCAAATAATAATCAGCGCGCACAATTTCTTTCCCGAATCTATATGCCAGAAGAGTCAAAAAAGTGGCATGATTTTCTCGTCGATTTTGCGAAAAAGGTTGGAAAACCAGACCCTGAAGTATATGTGGACAGTGGAAAGTGGAAGGCGCGTCAGGGAGGAAATGGACTTGCGTCAGCAGGTGATGTGAAGATTCGATTTACCAACTGCACGACAGAAGATCACGCAAAGATATATCAGCTAGTCAGGCCGTTCGATGATGAACTCGTCGGAATGTTTGTACCGTTTGGCAAGGTTGCATCGGAGCTCGGGAAAAAGATTCTGCGAGAGACTATCATTCTTGATACCCTTACTAATGTGCCGATTCTATCAATCCAACCATTTAACCAAGATGGCTACGATTATGCCGTTAAGGTCAGAACGATGAATGTGTCTGATCATGAGAAATTGCAACGCATGGTTGGCTATCAGGTCAGGAAATTCAATGCCTGCAGGAAGTGCCTTAAATGCGAATCCATCTGTAGACAAGGGGCAATCTCCATTATTGGAGATAACTACTATATCAATCCGAATAAGTGTGTCCATTGCAAAATGTGCATGACTGCCAAGTATCTCGACGGTGGTTGCATGATGGACAAATATTTGCGGACAAAGTAAAGACTGGGAGGACGCCGCAATGCCTATGAAATTCAGAGCTCACGAAACATTTTTTATCAGGAAGGGATGGCTCAGTAAAGGTATGCGCTGTGTAGCGAACAATCCAGATGTCTTTATTGCCCGCGATGAAAACCCCATGGATGTTCTTGGCATTGGTGCTAATATGGTCAAGGCATTGCGCTATTGGTTGCAAGCCGTCGGACTTACCGAAGAACCAGAAAGAGGTAGACGATGCCAAACCTTCACAACACTTGGCAAATTGGTTTATGAGCATGATAGATATATCGAAGAATTAGGGACCCTTTGCCTTTTACAGTATCGTCTCGCATCTCAAAGGGACAGCGCCACCGCCTGGTACTTTTTCTTTAACGAGTTTTCCGTTTCGGAATTTTCAAGGGAGGATTTTGTCGCTGCCTTGCAGAAATATATTAAAATGCGCGACAGTGAAACTCAATTTGCAATCAGGTCACTGAATGACGATTTCCAATGCATTATCAATACCTATCTTCCACGCTATAAAGTGAATACAGCTCGAGTATCACCAGAGAATAATATTGATTGCCCTCTTGGCGAGCTTGGCCTTGTAGATATTCTTAACAAGCGAAAAAAGGTTTACAAAAAAAGCATTTCTGCCAGCAATACTCTTGACCCATATATCATGTTAGCGGTCATTGTCGACAATGCCAAAGAGCAAAAGGAGATCAGCCTGAATGAACTTTTGACGGCACCATGCAATATTGGGAAAGTATTTAATCTTGATTCGATTACTATGCTTGATGTGCTATATCGAATCGAGAAACTCGGTTTGATTAAAATCAATCGAACTGCAGGACTAGATGTTATTAATATACAAGAAGAACTTGATTTCTATGGTTGTGTAGAGCGGTTTTATGAGTCTATCAATGAGCAAAATCAGGAGAGAGCAATATGAGAGACATGATTTCCGTTGCTTCTGGCTTCCAATATTCCGTAAATATAGGATATGATCTCGGAAATAATGAAAAATTAAGAAATTTTATCCCGACTAAATCAGCGCTAAGCTTGCTAGAAGATATACTCTTGAGCATATCCCCAGCCTCTACTGATCGAGCTAGGGTAGTGATTGGCGCATACGGCAAAGGCAAGTCGCACATTGTACTCACGATTCTCTCTTTACTTTTAAAGCGAGATCTCTCCCTTTTTGAGAAACTGATACCGAGACTTCGGGAGAATCCGAGGCTTTATCAGCTCGTTTTAAATTATTATGATAGTGATAACAAGATTCTGCCTGTTGTAATCAGTGGTAGTAACACAAGTCTTACCCAAGCATTCCTGATTTCATTGCAGCGCACACTTTCAGAATATGATCTTGTGACAGCCTTGCCGGAGACAAATTATAAAGCGGCTGTTGAGGTCGTTGTGCGTTGGAAAAAGGAATTTCCTGATACATTTAAGGAGTTTCAGAATTGTATAGATAGTCCAGTTGAGGTATTCATTTCTCGTCTGGAGAACTTTGATGTTGCCGCATATGAGACCTTCGAGTGCATATATCCGACTTTGACAGCAGGAAGTGTATTTAATCCCTTCCTGGGCTTTGATGTAGTTGACCTCTATGAAAGCGTTGCTAAAAGCATTAAATCCAAAGGCTATTCTGGCATCTATGTTGTCTATGACGAGTTCAGCAAATTTTTGGAGTCCAATATTGTGGACGCTTCCGTGAGCGACACTAAAATGCTCCAGGATTTTGCCGAAAAGTGTTGCCGCAGCGGAGATATGCAACTTCACCTGATGCTGATTTCTCACAAGGAGATATCAAATTATATTGATAGGCTTCCTAAAGAGAAGACTGATGGATGGCGCGGGGTATCTGACCGCTTCAAGCACATCCATGTGAACAACAACTTTACTCAGACATATGAGGTAATCTCATCTGTTATACAACATAAGGAACCGTTATGGAAGACTTTCTGTGACGCTCATGAACGCGATTTTGATGCGCTGTTCAACATATATAAAACGCATCAGATGTTCACAGATACACAGGGGGAGATAAGCACCGCAATCAAAGGTTGTTTCCCTCTCCACCCTGTATCAACTTTTATCCTGCCCCGGCTCTCTGAGCGTATCGCCCAAAATGAACGTACACTCTTTACTTTCCTGTCGG
The DNA here is from genome assembly GCA_947589745.1 of uncultured Oscillospiraceae bacterium. Taxonomy (GTDB): domain Bacteria; phylum Bacillota; class Clostridia; order Oscillospirales; family Oscillospiraceae; genus Pelethomonas. The sequence continues at coordinate 13,604 of CANQCS010000023.1, read as the reverse complement.
CGGAAGGAACAGCCACGCTTTCAGCTTTTTTGGATGAGTATAAAGACGATTTTTCCCTTGTGACGCCGGACCAAATATATGACTATTTTGAGCCGCTACTAAAAAAAGAGATATATGCGGGAGAAATACATGATATTTTCGTTCTTTCGCGTACAATTTTAAATCAGCTCCAGGAAGGAACGCTTGGAAGTAAAATAATAAAAACAATCTCGCTGATTTATATCCTTGAGCAGTTCGAACGCCTTAGTCCTACCATGGAACAGATTATCAGTACTTATTCGTGCTCTTATGAAGTTGAGGACATTAGACGAGCAGTCACAGATCTTGTTGAAAAAGAGTTTGTCATCTATGTCAAGAGGAGCAATGACTATCTCAGGTTGAAGCAAACCTCCGGCGTGGATATTCAGCAGAAGATTCACGATTTGAAGGTATTGCAATCTGGAAAGATTACATCAAAGGACATTCTTAATTCGTCTAATTTCGACAACTATATGTATCCTACGCGCTATAACGACGAGCATGAGATGACACGTTTCTTTTCGTTTCAGTTCATATCTGGTGCAGAAGTTACCGATAATGTAGACTGGAATATTAAAAGTGAGTCAATTGATGCTGATGGTGTTATCTACGGTATTATTCCAGGTAGTGAGGCAGAATTATCGAATCTTGCAAACATCATCAGACGCACAAGTCAGGGCTGTGACCGATATGTTTTTGTGCTTCCCAAGCATTATTATGACATCACAGATGTTGTTCAGGAGTACGCAGCCGTTGTGCGTCTACGCGACCAAGCGGTGGATGACCCCATATTGTTCGATGAGTACGAAGTGGTATTCGAGGACCTGCAGGAAGTCATAAAGACCTTTATTGTCGCATACACGCATCCGGAAAGTTACCAATCGGTCTATATCCATGACGGAGATATACTCAATATACGTCGGAAATCTGGCTTAACCGAATCTTTGTCACAAATTTGTGACAGAGTTTATTCCATGACACCGATTATCAACAACGAATCTGTAAATAGAAATGAGATCACCAGCATTGCGCAAAACAGTCGCAATAAAATCATCAGCGCATTGTTGAGAAGTGAGCTTGAACCGAACCTAGGCCTTATCGGGACGGGTCAGGAAGTTTCTATCATGCGAAGTACGCTCCTTCGGACGGGGATTTGGAATGAAGATGCCGGAATTCAGCAAATTAACCTTCACCCGGCAGATTCAGTAATGTGTAATATGCTGGCAACAATTGAGGATTTTATCCATGAAGCTCACCGGAATGGCCGAGTCAGTTTTTCTGTACTCTATGACCGCCTGACTTCCCCGCGAAATCACATAGGACTGAGACATGGCTTAATTCCAATCTATGTTGCCGCAGTTATGCACAATTACCGCCAGCAGACCGTTGTCCACGACCGCTTTGGACCTGTCCAGCTCAGTGCCGATGTGTTGGTGCAAATCAACAGTGACCCGAGCGGTTTTACCCTAGAGTACTTAGACTGGAATCCAGAAAAAGAGGGCTACATCGCTCGACTAGCAAGGGCGTTTGATGAGTATATCGTGGATGCCGAAAAAAACGGTAATCCTTATGATTATGTTTCGAATGCAATGCACCGTTGGTATATGGCACTTCCAAAGTATTCCAAAGAAAGCACAAGGAGGCCAAATGGAGAACGACTCCATAGAAGACAGCTTGAAATGATAAAGCTCCTCCGGCAGAACATTAGCAGTTCTGATTTGCTATTTAGAAGACTACCGGAAGTAATGGACTCTCTCGGAGACTATGATGATGCCGCTACGGACATTATTGATGCCAAAGGAGCTTTTGATGGACTATTGAACGAACTGAAGCAAAATCTGATTCAAGAAACCAAATTGTCATTTCTTCCTGAAAAAGACAAAAAATCTGGGAAGAACCTATCACTGACAGATGCGGCAAAGGAATGGTGCGATCGGCTTGATCCAAAGAGTTTTGAACAGCTTTTCCCGGACGGAACGGATCGGTTTCTTCAACATATCAGAGGCATGACGAACGACGAGGATTTGTTTATAACACGCCTTGCAAAGTTGGCCACTGGACTTCGACTTGAAGATTGGGACAGCAAAACCGCGAATCGGTATTCCGAGTCACTTGCTGGTTTTATGAAGACAGCGGAAGAGTTCCATAGTAATGTGGTCGCTGAGACTATTAACGGCACAACTAGCTATCAGATAACCTTTGCGGATGAAGGAGGGGTTAATATGACGAGGCGGTTTGATAAGGTTGAAATATCGGCCCGCGGAAAGCTCCTGTTTAAACAAATCACTACATCACTTGCAGCGATGGGACAGTCGATTTCTGAACAGGAAAAGAGGCAGGTTTTAATGGAAGTGCTAAAGAAGCTTTGTTGAGGTAGTGAAATCAAATGGCATATTTTGATAATGCGGCTACCACATATCCGAAGCCGAATGAGGTGTATTCTTTCATGGATAGCTTTTACCGTAAGTACGGAGGAAGCGCAGGCCGCGGAGAATATGCCCTTGCTAACACAGCTAAAGGGATTATTGTTGAAACAAGGAGATTACTTCAGGATCTCTTACATTGTCCGGCCAAGCAAGTGATTTTCGCTCCAACGGCAACTATTGCCTTGAATATGATTATTCAAGGCATAATCAGCGGGGGAGCAAAGATCGTCTATATTAGTCCCTTTGAACATAACGCAGTCACCCGCATTCTATATCACTTCAAGCAGCTTGGCCAGATAGCCGTGAAAGAGTTATCGGTTTCCGAAACGCTTGAATATGATTTGGACAGAATGCGTTATCAGTTTGATGATGTTCGACCTGATTTTGTAATCGTAAGCCATGCAAGTAACGTTATTGGGCTGGTAGCTCCCGTGGAAGATATCTTTGACTTGGCAAAGAGATATGGCGCAGTAACATTAGTGGATATGGCACAGACAGCAGGATTGGTCGACTTGAATGTTGGACTTGATACCATAGATTTTGCGGTTTTTGCAGGACATAAAACACTGCTTGGTCCAACAGGATTATCCGGATTTTTGATGGAACCATCGATTGTGTTGCCGCCAGTGCTGTTTGGTGGAACAGGGTATGATTCCGCAAACCAGAATATGCCTAATAGTCTCCCTGAAAAGTATGAGATGGGAACAATCAACACGATAGGCGTTGCCGGACTGAACGCATCATTAAAATGGATAGGCCGTCAGACTGTAGAGAAGCTCTATCAGCTGGATCAACTCCACAGAAATAGACTTTTGGAGATTTTGAGTGGTTACGATTTTATCACAACTATAGGCGTCGTTGAAGGTAGAAAGTATGTAGGTATCGTCTCCTGCCTTATCGATGGAATCAGTAGCGACAGTGCCGGAGGTATTTTGAGTTCAAAAGGCATTGCTGTACGGTCGGGGCTCCAGTGTTCGCCCCTGGCTCATAAGAGGTTAGGAACTTTCCCAGCGGGCACGGTACGGTTTAGCGTAGGCTCTTTCACAGAGGATAAGGATTTTGCGGAACTAGTTACTGCGCTTGACTATATTGCTGAAAATATGTAGTGGTGGTGAATCAAAGTCAAACATGCGCGGGGGGATGAACATGGCAGAAATAGTCTCGAAGTTTCCGAATGAGCGTTTTATCGATTATCTCAATACACTCCACAATGCTAGCGCCAATAATCAGAGTGCTATTGCCGAATTAAACATTACCAACCCATTTTTTGTAAAAACAATGGTACAGCGTGAGGTTGGCCACTACATCAAGAATATGCTTGAGGGTGAAGCATCCTTTATTTTCGTGCTGACAGGACACGCCGGAGACGGGAAAACAGGCATACTGTATCAAACTTTGAGAGACTGGAATGCCGTCAAGTTTGGGGAAAAGCTAAAAAAAGAGGATATCGTGAAGTCTCTAACTGGCAGGATGGTGAAGTATATCAAGGATTTTAGCGAGCTCACTGCAGAGGAAAGACTGACGGTTTTAGAAAAGGCAAAGGTCGAGTGCTCTCAGGGGATAACCACTTTTTTGGTGGCTAACACCGGACCGCTTATCAAGATCTTTGATGATTGCTTTTCAAATGCAGCATCTGCTCAGCTTCTTGACGCAATCGATAACAACGATGGGCAAATCAAGCAATATGACGGGATACCTGTCGCTGTCATCAATGTAGCGACGATTGACAATTCGACGTTTGTAAAGCCGTTCTTGCATAATCTCCTGTCAGAGACACTATGGGATCCCTGCAGTACCTGCGGCAAAAAGGACTATTGCGCCATCTATTCAAACCGCTGCTTAATGGAGCAGTCAAGTGACCGAGTCAACGACTTCATAACGAAACACTATGTTTTCCAACAGGAGTACGGCGAAAAGTTGACTATCCGCCAAATTGTTGGGCATCTCAGTTTTACTTTAACAGGCGGTTTAAAATGTGAAGATGTACCGAATAGCAAAAGCGCCCCATTTAAGTTCCTCTTTTCAAACAACTTCTTTGGATGTAAGGGTATACATATCAACCGAGAAGCGCTGAATATGAGAGCGGTTGCTGATATCGTTCGCGCTGCTTATGACCAGAAGCGGCTCAGGGCGGATGAATCCTTGTTCATTAAGCGTGACCTGACTGGAATTTTTACGAAGTATATCGCAGAGCTTCTTGATAGAGAAGGGGAGCTGCTGCACTATAATGAAGATTGGCAGCGAGCTGTGCGGCGGGCATACATGTTCTTAAACATTGACACCTCTGAGACGAGCCGAAAAGAGATGCTGCAAGATGTCTTTTCCTATTGGTTCCCACGTTATTTACAGCTAAGAAGCGGGGAGCCGGCCTCGGGTGCCGACAAAGAATTGGTTCAGGACGCTCTTCAGATGATCTTTACAGAATCCATTTCTGGGAAAGAGAAAGATATTCCAATCACTATGAAACGTGAAAATGGTGTCTCCCAGAGTGTCCAGCTAGTCTATGATTCAATCATAAAGAAAAAAGTTAAAATTGAACTGGAAAAGGTTTCAGATTACAGCCAAACCAAACGGTTTCTGATTTACATTTCCGTTGCGGGGGAGCGGGTCAATACACGTATCTCTTTACCCATGTTTGATTATTTTGAAGAGATCCGGCGGGGGGCCATTGCGACAAATATCGATCCAATGCTCTCCCAGGGAATCGACAGCCTGAAAGCGCAGATCATTTCGTTGTGTGAAGCAGATAGATTGGATATTGAACTCCTTACCCTGACGGGTTCGGGATGGGAATCTATCAATGCGGAATACGATGCGGGTGATTGGAGAATTGTTTGAGGAGGACAGCCAAGGTGAACGTAAAATATCCGTTGAACGGTTCCTGCAAAAACTTGGAGAATCCTGCTATACGGATCTACGGCAACCGTTTTCACAGTGACCAGTCCCTATATGAATACCTGATTGAGTTTTTGCTGGTATTCTCCTCTGCAAAAGCACCTGATGGCACAGGAGAGATGTCATTCCATAGCGATGAGCCCTTGTATTATTTTGTGAAACCAAGAAATGGGCTTCGCCGGTTTATCTTCTTTGATCAAGCCAAACGGGCAAAAAGGATCCCCGGTGACGAAAGAGCAAACGAGAGTATCAAAAAAATCTTGCTGAAGCACATAGAAGCGGATAAGGCGAGCGAAAAAGAGGAGTTCCTGCAAGCTGTCCAAGATCTGTTCCGGGGTTATGCTGCTGTCCTCAAGAATCGCTCCTGGTGTGCGCAGACCCTTCTTCCTCTTTGTCCAGAGATGATCTTCTGCGAGGAGATGCCTAATGACAACATCCGCTTGAAATGGGAGAAAGGGTCGGAAGCAGACAGGACCTCTATTCTGAAAAAGTGTCATGGGCCTGTTGCAGCAGGGTATTCCATTGAAGATACTTTTTACGATGACTCCTTTGAACTGGACCGACACAATTTCTTGGCCCGCGGAGGAGAGGTATATTATCTGCACCTGTTGCAGGTCCTCAAGGATGCCCCAGAAGCAAAAGATCGCCTCCAATCGTTGCTTGTTAATCTTCTTATCGACAAGAGTTCGGCCTTTTCTCAGCTGGCAAATTGGATACAGGGCACATGGGAAAAAGAGAAAAATATAGATCCTAACCATCTTGTGAGGAGGATGACTATCGGCTGTATTCCTGCCGGAGCGTATCTCAAATCTGGCAAGTTTGCTGTTGAGGAACTGACACGTTTCTTGTCCAATGAGTTCCACCCTGTTAAGCGTGTGGAATTGCTTGCAAAAGGGATCATGTTGCAAATCATGCGGATGCAGATTGAGCAGACGGAAGAATACCTTTCCAGAGGAAGATTACCCTGGATCATCGACATGCACAGCTCCGGGAATAAAACAGTCAGGAAGCTCTCCGCCCAGAGCTTCACCAGAATATCAGAGGCGATCATGAGCGCGATAAATAAGGAAATCATCAACAGTCGAGATCCGCACGAGGAAGAGCATAATCTGACAGAGGAGTATAGGCTGTTTGTCAAGGCGAGAAAGGAATCGTTGGATATTTTCAAGAGCAAAGGGAAAGAAATTCAGTGTATTATCCCTTTAAACGGGCCGGATGAGCGGTTCTCTATTTCGGAAGATGTAATCAAATTCTTAGTGCTCTCTTTAGTTCCGGCGGGAGGAAAAATGGATTTAGACTGCTTTTTGACAAAACTGTATGATCATTACTCCTTTGTGATTGGTCCGGACGAATATAAACGTTGTCAAATGACTGATGAGCTTGATAAGGGCCTCTCAGACAGCTTTACCAGCAATAAGGGCGCCTTTCAGAAGTTCCTGAAGGATGCCGGATTTCTCCGAGATTTGTCGGATGCCACATCCATTGTTGTAAACCCATATAAGGGGGTTGAAATAGCGTGAAATACATTGTTGATTCGATTATCAACACCATTAGAGGTCAAAATCCCCGGCCCGATGAGCAGCTTCGCATCCGAATAAGCGGATTTGAGGATGTGAGGATTTATGAGGCTGTAGCAAAGCGTCTCCATGACACCTATGACGATCAACTTGCTGTTGAGACGAGATTGTCGAAAGAGAAGTGGAGCGAGTTTAAGAAGGATCCCCAATCGGATCAAACAGCCATGCTCTCAGTGGAGGCGCATGGTTGGGTCGCCATGAATAACAGCCTCACCTACTATAGAAATCTCCCGTTGAGTGAGGCTCACTTGATTGTAATCATGGGCACCGAGGCGGTAGACGATCAGGGCGGATTAAGTGACTTTTATTATCTTGACCCTGAAAAGCTAGTTTCTGCGCTTGTCCCGAATTACTATTTAGCATTTTCACCTATTGCGGGCGGGTGGACCGATGATGAGAAGAAATGCGTCAATAAACTGTATGGTGATTTGTTTTCTCTCGTGCCGATTAGCCTCTGTAAATTCAGTGATATGGCAGATTCATGGGGAACGCTATCTACTATAGAGGATTTCGTTGAAAAGTTTTTTGAGCAGCTCCCGTTGTGGGGCTTATGCCGCGTTCGAGATACGCTCCCAACGGTGAATCAAATCATCAACGCCGGCAGGAAGAATCTTCTTCAAACAAACTATGACTTTATTACCCGTAAACTGTTTGCGAAGATGACAATCAAGCAGTTTGATAAGTATCAGACAAAAGTTTGCCTTTATCAGAAGGAAGCAGAAAAGTACCAGGAGGATTGGCCAGGCTGGTCAAATCAAAGCATAAAGTCCCTGCTGGCGTATTCCAATTCCGTCTGTCAATTTATTCGCGGAGAGAATATAGAGGAAAACCGCAGGAAACTCCAAGGGGTAGATTTTGCCATCACGGAGTACGTTCTGGGAATCACACTGCCTGTTGTCGTTGTTCATAAGAAAAAGAAGTTGTCTGTCACTGGAGATCCCTATTTCGCCTTTCTAAAAGCGATATGCGCCTCACTCGCCTGTGAGGACCCTGAACCCTTCGACACAATCAGGTTAAAGGTATCATCAATTGAACTGGCCGATGCAGTCGACTCGCTGGTAGATGCGGATGAATCGGCGCAATTAGCAACTGCCTGGAAAAAAGTATGTTGGTTTGCCGGGGGAGTCATAGAATATATCAACAGCATCGGATTTGAGGTAAATGGAAACGAAATAAGCATTGAGAGCGATGACTCTTCCCCATTTGACCCTAAATATGTGGAACTCAATATTTTGGAAGGACTCATTTCTACAGCGGCGGCCAGCAAAAAACTGGACAAAGTGAGTTTTGAGGTGACTCACTATCACCAGGGAAAGCCCACGGATATTCAGCACATCATTGAGTGGACCTTTACCCTTCACGACGATTGGGTCATCGTCTTTGATCAGATGTGCATGCAATACGAGCAATGGGATGACGATCAAATTGACGCGGCCATACCCGTGTTGACGGTAGACAAGTACGAGGCCTTGATGAGCGCGAAGAGCGAAGAGGAGTTCCTTGACGTCTTTGAGTTATCCTCCCTCTCCTTTGACTTGAATCTAAGCGCGGAGGCGCAAAGACAGTTTGTGCCTGATGGGGCAATCGAATGGCGAGAGGAATATTCAGCCCTTGGCCGCAGTTTCGTGAGTTTTTGCAGGAGCCTCACCAGCGTTGGATTTTATGCGGATATCCTTCAAAACCAGAAGGGTGAATGCAAAGCCAATCAGTTTATTGACAGATATGTCAAACTTGGCGATTTGATTGTGAACAGTACTTTCACCCAGAAGTCGGAGTGGGTGATGGATTACTTTACCCATGCTTTTGCTATTGAAAGCTCTACAAGAGCGATTACAACAGGCGAAAACGATACCGGGTGTATCATTCCGCCCTTCCATCCTGCTATATTGCAAAAAATGATTGATAGGGTCGTTTTCATAGCGGATGGGTGCCGTGAATGGCTGCATAATAACGAGGAGATGCATGCCTCGTTTGATACGGTCTATTCCATGGTGGATGAGTTGGCTCAGCTTTCACGAATCCAAGAAGGGGCTGACATTTTCCCCAGCAAAGATGGTAAATTTTTCGGAACGACACGGGCTTTTGCCAACTACTGTATTTGTGGAGAATGCAAAAGATCTTCCAAAATGCGGATGAGATCCATCATGAAAAAAGACACAGTGTTTGACGATGATTTTTCTGACGGAGCTCTCAAGACTATGAACGTCTCTGCCAAAATGTTTGTTGATGTTCTGGAGACGTACAAAAAGGCGCTGCCGAACTATTCATCTAATCTCTCCATAGCGGTGATTGATCCCGAGGACCTGCAGCCAATCATTGCGGCTCTCTACCAATATATCAACACAATAAAGAAGGAGCCCGGAGCGGATGAAAAAGCCATTCAAATCAGATTACATGTCCTTGTCCTTCCTAAAAACAAGGGCGGGAAAAACTATCTGTCCTACTGGGCGAATACTTTCTTCAATCAAGAAGAAAACGTAGATTTGAAAATTTATCTGAATGAGTGGAATGACAATGACGACCTTAAAAAGTTGTTGGACACCAATCTGGACCTGATTTTCCTGATGGATGTGTTGTTATTTAACCAGCTCCGATTTGTGCGGCAGAACGCAGACTCGAATGGAGGCGGGCTCAGCGACTGCCGGTTTCCCATTGTGTTCAAACCGGCGCCAGTTTCGGTTGCATATGTCAAGAGAAGCATTGAGCTGACGCAACAACAATTTAGTGCGGCAACGATCCACAGCCAGGTCGTTTACTATAGGGAGACCTACGAGTCATTTCCTTACAAAAAACAGATTGTTGTCCGAGAGGCGAGCATTGATGACAAACGCAAAAAATTGATTTTGATGCTCCATCAAAAATCCAATTGGGTAGTTTGTGTGGACAGCGGGATGGATGGTGCTCTGCTCCGCGACAGTGAAGGCAAAAACCAGGATTATTCTGTCATCGGCTTCAGTACAGGTAAAGGGCCCCATGGGCAGTATAACCTGACGATCACAGCCAGAAATTCTATTATCAACGCCGTTGAGGCAAGGCTGAAAAGGAGGTTGCAAAAGACTTTCTCCTGGGACAAGCTGAAAACGACGATGGCGGCACGAGTCTGCATGGATGAGGCAAGGAATCTGGACGGGGTGAGTTTGCTAAGCGCCATCAACCCGAAAGATGAAAACATCCATGAGTTCTTAGCCTATATTCTCGCATCTCTTCAGGCGAAAAAAGAGCGCAGTGCGTCAGCTCTGCAGGTTGTGGTCCATCTCGACTCCTATCAGCATTGGTTTGAAAGCAACATCCTTGAGGAGAAGGTCGAGAACAACTCGAGACCTGATTTCCTGCAAGTGTCGGCAGATATCGGCGAAGATGGAAAAATACATCTTGACGCAACCGTCATAGAATGCAAAATCGCAAAATATGACAATGCGGAAGATCGAAAGGCCGATGCGATTAAGCAGGTCAAACACGGGATAGAGCATCTTTCAAAACTGTTTGATCCAAGGTCGACGTCCATTCGCCGCCGTTATTGGTTTGCGCAATTATATAGAGCTTTGGCTTTCTCGCAAATCACGTTCCAATCGGATACGATGGCTTTTCAACGCCTCTCCGAGGAGATGCGTGACATTCTCGAGGGCAATTTTGAAATCTCATGGTCCGGGAAAATCATGGGCTATTGGAAAGATATGCCCGGGGAGAACGAGATTATAACCACCATGTCCATGGTCCCCATGATCAAGTTACATGAGGTCCCGCAAAAAAGGATTCAGAGGATTCTCCTCGATGATGACGATGCCGCAGTCGAGTTTGTGCCAGTTGCTGAGGACGAAACAGATGCCCCTGAGGAAGATGAGGACGAGAGCTTTGCCATCCAAGTCATCCCTGAAACAAATTCCTCGGATGAGACTACGGAAGAAGTTACGACAGACTTGGGCGCAACAAACGAAAGCACAAGCCCTGGTGAAACTGCCTCTGCCTCTCAGGAGGAAGAGAAGGATCCTGTGCGTGAACCGGCATCAGATATGGTAAATCAGCCGACAGCCCCCTCCCAAGCTAAAATTGAGAAACCAGAAGTTATTCAGAAAAAAGCTCTGGAGGACATCAGGGTATTCATTGGAAAGGACAAGGCCGGGAATAAAGTCTTTTGGGATTTTGGTCATCCGAAACTTGCTAATCGCCACCTGCTCATAACCGGTACTTCTGGTCAAGGAAAGACTTACAGCATTCAAACCATGTTGAAGGAGCTGGCCGAGAACGGCATTTCCTCTGTGATTTTTGATTACACAGAGGGATTCCGTGAGGACCAGCTTGAACAGGCGTTTAGAAATACCTTGGCGGATCGGATTACTCAACAGGTCGTTTATGTGTCGGGGATTCCCATTGATCCCTTCAGACGCCATGAAATTGAGATTGGAGATTTTAAGGTACCGGAGAAGGTTTCCGATGTTTCTCAGAGGATCGCCGCTATCTTCACACATGTCTACAATTTTGGCGAGCAACAATTTGGCGCCATATATTCAGCATGCAGTGACGCTATGAACACCTACGGGAATCAGACAGATATATTCAAATTTAGGGGAAAACTCAAGGAACTAGCCAATCCTGCCGCTAAATCAGTCCTGACTAAGATGGCTCCGTTCTTTGACAGCGTGGAGTTCCAAAAGGATGCCGAGTTTGACTGGAACTCTGTTATCCGCTCTGATGGGTCGATTATCATTTTTCAGTTGATGCATTACGTGAGAGAAATCCAAGTGATCATCACAGAAATGATGCTGTGGGATGCTTGGCATTATTTCAAAAAGAACGGTGATAAGAACACGCCCTTTGTCGTGGTGCTTGATGAGGCGCAAAACCTCTCCATGAAAGATGGGTCTCCGGCTGAGGTCATCCTGCGAGAGGGAAGAAAATTTGGCTGGTCAGCATGGTTTGCTACTCAAAGTCTGAAATCATTGTCGGAAAATGAGGTCATCAACCTCCGTCAGGCTCCATTTTCGCTCTATTTTAAGCCAACAGACGATGAAATTCTTAGGGTAGCAAAGCAAATTGATCCTCTGTCCAGTAACAGCTGGGTAAGCCAAATCAAGAGTTTGCACAAAGGTCAATGTGTCGTGGTTGGGGACCGAGTTCGCCCGGATGGTTCTTTTGGGACGTTTAAGCCCACGGTCACAAATGTTACGTCATTTGAAGAAAGAGAACATGAAGAAGTATAATTTGTGGGGTCTTTCCAAGGGAAAATCCGGCACTTGGGCTTTTCCATCCACTCCTCGGCTAATCTCCTAGACCGGGTGTTGAAAGAACATCCGGAGACGGAATTCATCCAAATTGCTGTCAACCTCATTGACTGGGACAGTGAGGTTGTTCTAGGCGGGGCCTGCTATGACGTCATTCAACAAATTGCCCCATGAACTGTACGAAAGAGACGATATTGGGGTAAACGGTAAATAACCTGTACGGCAAAAGTTAGCCGGCGGCCTTACATGGTCGCCGGCTAACTGCTTAAGAATCTTTTTTGCAGACATCAGGGATGGCGTCAGCCCAGGGGAGCAGGCCATCCAGGAACGAGGAATCGGAGCTATCCATGTACTTGGGAAGTAACCGCCCAATAACCACCCGCCTCCCCAAAGCCCCTCAAGTGTGAGATAATAAGCACAAAATCTGCAATTGCAGAAATTGAGCAAGCTAAAAAACTCACCAGGGAGGTCAGCGAAAATGGCAGATGCATTGGCAGTTGAATCCGCCGCGCGTAGCCATACACTTTGACCGCTAAAGACCTACACCCTGACCGCGCAAATCCTACACCTATTCCGTAGGTCCTACACCTTCTGTATAATGAGTTCGCATCGTTGATGCAATTCATTGAAGGAGGTCTGCATATGACCAATTACAAGGAGATCCTGAGGCTTCACAGCCTGGGACTCAACAACACACGCATTGCGGAGAGCTGCGGCTGTGCCAGGAGCACGGTCATCTCCACACTGCGACGCGCTGGAGAGCAGGGAATAGCTTGGAACGACATACGAGGGCTCAGCGAGACGGACGTCGCCGCAAGGCTGTTCCCCGCCGCTTCGCCTGGACGCCAGTACAAAATGCCGGATTACGAGAAGATCCACCGTGAGCTGCAGCGTCCCGGCGTTACGCTGAGCCTGCTGTGGGTGGAATACTGCGAGGGGTGCCGCGCTACTGGGGAGCTGCCGTACCAGTCCACGCAGTTCAACAAGTACTATTCGGACTACGTCCACAAGACGAAGGCAACCATGCATCTGGAGCACCGGCCCGGCGAGACGATGCAGGTGGACTGGGCGGGGCAGACGGCCTCCATCCTGGATACAGACACCGGGGAGCTCGTCCCGGCCTATCTCTTCATCGCCGTCCTGCCGTATAGCGGCTTCGCCTACACAGAGGCCTTTCTGGACATGAAGCAGGAGGCCTGGATCACCGCCCATGTGAATGCCTACCGTTTCTTTGGCGGCGTCACGCGCATCCTGACCCCGGACAACCTGAAGACTGGCGTCCTGAAGAACAGCCGGGATGAGACCGTTTTGAACATGTCCTACCAGGAGATGGCCGAGCATTACGGCACAGCCATTCTTCCCGCACGTCCCCGGAAGCCCAAGGACAAGGCCTTCGTGGAGGGCTCGGTGGGCGTGGTATCCACATGGATCCTCGCCGCGCTGAGGGACCGGCAGTTCCTCTCGCTCCG
>CANQCS010000022.1 GCA_947589745.1 uncultured Oscillospiraceae bacterium | reverse complement strand
TCCCAGCACGACTGCCACTGCACCTACTGCATCCGCAGCGGGAACTGCTCCCTCCAGAAGGTGGCCATGGAGGCCAACCTGCTCTATATGCCCTACCGCCTGGACGTGCGCAAGGGCATCTGGGACCGGGACTTCCCCCTGCTCCGGGAGGAGACCAAGTGCATCAAGTGTATGCGCTGCATCCAGGTCTGCGACAAGATCCAGGGCCTGCACATCTGGGATGTGGCGGGCACCGGCTCCCGGGTGACGGTGAACGTCAGCCTGAACCGGAAGATCAAGGAGGCGGACTGCGCCCTCTGCGGCCAGTGCATCACCCACTGCCCCACCGCCGCCCTCCAGGAGCGGGACGACACGGAGACGGTGATGGATATGCTGGCGGACCCCTCCCTCACCACGGTGGTCCAGGTGGCCCCGGCGGTGCGGGTGGCCTGGGCGGAGGCGGCGGGGCTGGAGCCCGGTCCGGCCGCCACGGGCCGGATGGTGTCGGCCCTGAAGCGCATCGGCTTCGACTACGTCTTTGACACCAACTTCTCCGCCGACCTGACCATCATGGAGGAGGGCAGCGAGTTCGTGGAGCGCTTCACCCACCGGGAGGAGTACCAGTGGCCCATGTTCACCTCCTGCTGCCCCGGCTGGGTCCGGTTCGTCAAGTCCAACTACCCGGAGTTCACCGCGAATCTCTCCACCGCCAAGTCCCCCCAGCAGATGTTCGGCGCGGTGGCCAAGACCTACTTCGCGGAGAAGCTGGGGCTGGACCCCCACAAGGTCCGCGTCATCTCCATCATGCCCTGCCTGGCCAAGAAGCAGGAGGCGGCCCTGGAGCCCATGCGGGACGCCTGCGGCGACCCGGACGTGGACGTGGTGCTCACCACCCGGGAGCTGCTCCGCATGGTCCGGGCGGACAACATCCTCATCGGCGACCTGCCGGAGGCGGAGTTCGACAGCCCCCTGGGTACCGGCACCGGCGCGGCGGTGATCTTCGGCGCCACCGGCGGCGTCATGGACGCGGCCCTCCGCAGCGCCTATTACCTCATCACCGGCCGGAACCCCAACGCGGACACCTTCCGGGCGGTCCGGGGCATGGACCGGGACGGCTGGAAGGAGGCATCCTTCAACATCCCCGGCGCGGGCGTGGTCCGGGTGGCGGTGGTCAGCAGCCTGGGCCGGACCCGGAAGCTGCTGGAGGCCATCCGCCGGGGCGACGTCCACTACGACTTTGTGGAGGTCATGGCCTGTCCCGGCGGCTGCGCTGGAGGCGGCGGACAGCCCATCACCGACGGCGTGGAGATGGCCGAGGACCGGGGCGGCGCCCTGTGGGCCATGGACAAGCACGAGAAGATCCGCTTCAGCCACGAGAACGAAGAGGTCCAGACCCTCTACAAGGACTATCTGGGCCAGCCCTGCGGCGAGCGGGCCCACCACCTGCTGCACACGGACCACGGCGCCTGGCAGATGCCCCCGGCCCCGGTGCGGAAGAAGTGACGGCAGCGTTCGATACAGACAGAGCCCCGGCGCGTTTCCGCGCCGGGGCTTTTCCATGCGGTTCCGTCATAACAAATCTTTTCGACAAAAAGTGGACTGATTCCGCCGCCTCTCCCCTGCCGGGATGGTACAATCACCGGGAAAGCACCCCTCATTTCATTCCAACTGTTCGATAAGGAGGACGGCATATCCATGAGCAATGTCTATATGAAGCTGCAGGGTGAACCCTACGACCTGATCCGGGAGGGCAGGAAGACCGTGGAGGTACGGCTCTTCGACGAGAAGCGGCAGGCGCTCCGGCCCGGGGACCTCATCATCTTCCAGAAGCTGCCCTACCGCCACGAGATGCTGTACCGCCGGGTGGGCGCGGTGAAGCGCTTCCCGGACTGGCAGGCCCTGTTCGCCGCCTATGACAGGGCGGCCCTGGGCTGCGGGGAGCAGGACACGGCGGAGGACTTCGCCAAGGGCATGGCGGAATACTACAAGGCGGAGGACCTGGCCCGCTGGGGGGCCTGCGCCGTGGAGCTGCTGCCCTACGAGGGCGGCTACGAGATCCACCCCACCCACGCCCGCCGCATCAACGGCCGGGACATCGAGATCTACTTCGACGGGGACTTCGAGTTCGGCAAGGAGCCCGGCACCGAGGCATACACCGTCACCCTGGACGGCCAGCCCCTGGCCCTGGAGACCCGCTACGGCCGCAAGGGCCACGTCCACTTCTGCCGCATGACCACCATCCGCCTCCACAAGGAGCTGCCCGTGGGCGAGGGCGCGCCCACGGTGACCGTCACCCTGGAGGGCCGGGATCTGGAGGCCCCCTACGAGGACTACTACAGGTACTACCTCACCACAAAGTCCGGCGTCACCGTCAAGGGCAGCGCCGCCCTGATGTGGGGCATGAAGACCGTGGAGCGGGCCGGGGAACTGGTGGATATCCAGCTCTCCGCCTGCCCCCAGGTGGCGGCCCAGATGGTGGAGTCCGGGGCCACCCTCTCCGTGTACGGCCCCGGCGAGTGCGCCTTCCACATCCCGGAGCACCGGAGCAGCTATGAGACAGCGGCCCTCTACGTGGAGGGCTTCGGCGGCACCGCGTGCAGCATCACCGAGTGCAACGTCTGGCACTGGCACAAGGAGTGCGACACCCGGCCCGACCCCAACTACACCACCCGGTACTGGAACGAGAACATCCTGATCCACGAGTTCGGCCACGGCGTGAAGATCGCGGGCATCGACCGCATGGAGGACCGGTCCCTGTACACCGAGTTCCAGATGCTCTACCGCCACGCCAAGGCGGCGGGGCTGTGGCCCAACACCTACGCCATCTCCAACTCCGACGAGTACTTCGCCACCCTCTCCACCATCTGGTTCAACGTGATGAAGGAGTGCGCCAAGGACGACGGCTGGGACGGCACGAGAGGGCCCATCAACACCCGGCGGGAGCTCTACAACTACGACCCCGACGCCTACCGGTTCTTCGCCAAGCTGTACCCCTACCGGGACCTGGACGGGGCCTGGACGCCGGTGCCGGACACGGTCCATGTGACGGGCCTGCCGGACGAGCCGGACCCGGACCTGACCGGGCTCAACTACGTATTCCCCTACCCGGAGGAGGCGGCGGGCAGGGACGCCCTGTCCTTTGACGAGAGCTACAAGCTAGTGCTGACCCGCAGCGGCCTGGTGGTCCACGCCGAGGGCGCCGACGGCCATGCGGGCCTGTGGTACGACGCCTCCGCCGACATGGCCGACGAGGCGGAGGACGTGACCTTCGTGTTCGAGGCTGTGGAGGGCCGCCCGGCCCAGGTGCGGAACAACGAGGAGATGTGCGAGTTCGAGCACGTCTACCCCGCCTACATCCGTTGCCGGAAGGGCGGCTACCTGTACCGGGACGGGGACCGGCTGACGGTGGGCGACCAGCGCTCGGTCTTCACGGTGTCCGTGGTGGGCACCCACGGCCGGGGGCACATTGAGTGCGACGGCCTGTGCCTCGGCATCGAGGGCAAGCCCACCCTGGGTGCGCCCCTGACGCTGCGGGAGGACCGGGGCGGCTACTGGCAGCTCTGCCGCCTGGCGGACCTGCGCCGGAGGGCGGTCTTTATCCACGGCGGCGCGGTGAACGGCAGCAGCCGGGGCGTCTTCGCGGAGAAGGGCGAGACGCTGACCCTCACCGCCCCGGAGACGGACGGGGACGGCAAGCGCTTCCACCACTGGCGCGTCTCCGCCGGAGAAGCGGCGGACGCCTCCGCCCAGGAGACCGCCTTCACCATGCCCGGTACCGACGCTGTGGTCTGGGCGGAGTACCAATAAGCCACTGCATACTTTTTCTTGAAAGAAAAAGTACCAAAAAGAACAACAGCAAAAGCAATACCGCATGGTCCGTTTCCGCGGATCATGCGGTATTCGTTTCCGTTTGTCATCTTTTGGGGCCGCATCAAAGCCTCTGCCGGAAAAGACCGCCGGGTCTGTCCGGCGTAGGTATCCCGCCGCGCTCCCCTGTCATACCATCTTGAAGTGCCGCCGGAACTGCTCCGGGTCCAGGCCGTGGTCCATGTAGTCGATGAGCAGCTCCGCGCAGGCGCGGCTGTCGCTGCCCGCCCGGTGGTGGTCCAGGGGGATATCCAGGTAGGCGCAGAGGGTGTCCAGCCTGTGGTTGGGCAGGTTGGGATACCGCCGCCGTCCCATCTGGACCGTGCAGGCGTAGTCCGCCCACCGCCGCCAGGGGATGTCGTAGTCCCGGAGGCACTTGGCCAGCACTCCCATGTCGAATGGCGCGTTGTGGGCCACCAGCAGGCCGCTGGAGAAGATGGGCCGCAACGTCTGCCACAGCTCCGGGAAGGCGGGGGCCTGCTCCGCCGCCTCCGGGGTGATGCCGGTGAGCTGGATGTTGAACCAGTCGAACCCCGCCTCCGGGTTTACAAGGGTGGAGAACTCCTCCACGACGAGGCCGTTCTCCACCACCGCCACGCCGATGGCGCTCATGCGGTCGTTGGCCCGGTTGGGGGTCTCCACGTCAAAGGCGATGTATCTCTCTGCCATAGCCGCCTCCCCTATCTGGACGGTCTGGGCAGGTCGATGCGCTCCACCCGCACGTCCGTCCCGTCGAGGGTCATGATGGCCATGGTCAGGTCCGTGCCGAACCGGGGCCAGCCGCAGCTCCCCGGATTCAGCCACAGCACCCCGTCCAGCCAGTCCTCGCAGTACCGGTGGGAGTGGCCGAAGACCACCACGTCTATGTCCTTCAGACTGTACGGCGCGTCCATCCGGTTGTGGACCATGAAGAACCGGACGCCGTTCAGCTGGAACCGGCGGGTCCTGGGGAGCCTGCCGGCCCACTGTCCCCAGTCGTTGTTGCCCCGGACGCCCATGGTGGGGGCCACGTCCTGGAGCCGGTCCAGCACCTCCTCCCGGTCAAAGTCCCCGGCGTGGAGGATGTAGTCGCAACCCTCCAGGCGCTTCAGCACCTCGGGCCGCAGCTGGCCGTGTGTGTCGGAAATGACGCCGATCCGCATGATGCCGCTCTCTCCTTCCCCTCCCGGGCTGGGTTCCTTCTGGGCCTCCTCGCTGCGGAGGGCGCTGCGGACCTTCTGGGACAGGGTCTCTATCTTTTTATGAAAATCAAAATTTATCATTGACTTTAATAAAATTAAAGCATATAATCAACATTGTGAAAGTGAGGTGGTACGGATGGGACTGGACGTGGTCCCCGCCTGGATGGCCGGGCTGGACGACGAGGACGCCGCGTTCATCCGGCGGTTCCTGCTGGCCTCCGGGTCCCTGAAGGAGGTGGCCCGGCAGTACGGGGTCACCTACCCCACGGTGCGGCTGCGGCTGGACCGGCTGATTCAGAAGATCCAGCTGAGCGAGAGCGCAGAGCAGGACCCCTATATCGCCCTCATCAAGCGCCTGGCGCTGAATGACAAGCTGGACTTCGACACTGCGAAAATTCTGATCAGCGAGTACAAGAAAACACGAAAGGAGCCTGCGCAATGATCTTTCCTGTCAGACTGTTTCTCTTCCTGCTGTTTCTGGCGGGCGTGATAGCCCTGCAGATCTTCCTCTCCGGCCGGGAGAGCAAGTGGCCGGGGCTGGTGCTGCCCGCCATCTCGTTCCTGTTCTCCCTGCTGTATCCCCTCAATATGATGGCTCCGGCGGAGGGCGTCTCGGCGGGATTTGTGATCCAGCTGCTGCTGGTGTGGCTATTCGCCAACATCCCCACCATCGTCCTCCTGGCCATCTACTTCGCCTGCCGGGAGAAGAGGAAGAAAAAGAAGCAGATCGACAAAATGAACATCCAGGACCTGGATTGAATCACATTGACAAAGGGCGGGCCTTGCGGCCCGCCCTTTCTGTCAACCAGATAGGAACTCCGTCACCGTGCGGCGGACTTGGTCCCGCAGCGCCCCAAGAGCGAGAGTAAAAGTTCTTTTTGCTTCTTTTTCTTTCAAGAAAAAGAAGGAAGAAAAAGAAGTTACTTGGCCAGCTTGTCCAGCAGGTCCTCCACGGCGGCGCCGGCGGCCTCCTCGAAGGTGGGATGGGGACGCATGACCTTGGCCAGCTGCTTGGCCGTCAGGCCGTTGGCCACGGCGGTGGTGAACTGGGAGATCATGTCGGTGGCCCGCTCGCACATGAGCTGGGCGCCCAGGACCACGCCGGTCTGGGCGTCGGCCACGATCTTCATGAAGCCCCGCTCGCCGCCGGCGATGAGGGTCTTGCCGTTGGCGGACATGAGGGACTTGCCCACCTTCACCGCGATGCCCTTGGCCTTGGCCTCGTCGGCGGTGATGCCGATGGAGGCGATCTCCGGGGTGGTGTAGATGCAGCTGGGCACCAGGTCCACGTCTACCGTGGGCTCCTTGCCGGCCAGGCGGTCCACGCAGGCGATGCCCTGGGCGGTGGCCACGTGGGCCAGCTGGATGCGGGCGGACACGTCGCCGATGGCGTAGATGCCGGGGACGCTGGTCTGGAAGTGCTCATCCACCACGATGTGGCCCCGGTTCAGCTCCAGGGAGAAGCCCTCACCGAAGAGCCCCGCGGTGTTGGAGCGGCGGCCGATGCAGCACAGCACCGCCTCGCCCCGGGCCTCGCCGGGCTGGTCCTTGCAGGTGTACTTGACCACCAGCTCGTCGCCGTCCTTCTCCACGGCGTTGACCATGCAGCCGGTGTTGACGGTGGCGCCCCGCTTCTTCAGGATCATGGTCATGTTCTGGCAGATCTCACGGTCCATGTTGGGCATGATGCGCTCCATGGCCTCCACGATGGTGATCTTGCAGCCCAGGGCCTGGTACACCGACGCGATCTCCACGCCGATGACGCCGCCGCCGATGATGACCAGGGAGGAGAACACCTTGTCCTGGGGGGCGAGAATTTCGTCAGAGGTGATGGCGTTCTCCAGGCCGGGGATGGGGGGCCGGGCGGGCACGGAGCCGGTGGCCACGATGATGTTGTCGGCGGTGTAGACGGCGCCGTCCACAGACACCTGGCCGGGGGCCACGATGGTGCCGGTGCCCCGGAGCACGTCCACCTTCTTCTGCTTGAGGAGGCCCTCGATGCCGGCGCGCAGCTTGTCGCTGACCTCGGCCTTCTTCCGGTGGGCGGCGGCGAAGTCCACGTCCACCTGGGCGGTGACGCCCCACTCGGCGCTGTTCATGGCGGTGTGGGCGGCCTCAGCGGCGTGGAGCAGGGCCTTGGTGGGGATGCAGCCACGGTTGAGGCAGGTGCCGCCGATGTCCCGGTTCTCCACCAGGGCGGTCTTGATGCCCAGCTTGGCGGCGTGCAGCGCGGCCTCATAGCCGCCGGGGCCCGCGCCGATGACGATCAGTGCGTAATCACTCATGGTACAAATACTCCTTTATAGTTTGTTCGGGGTAATCGTTCTTCCATCAGCAAAATAGTACCATAAATCAAAGGGGATGGCAAGTACCGCCATCCCCTTTTTCACGTTTTTTTCAGATATCCTGCTGTTCCAGCAGCCCGCACAGGTCCTCCACCGTCTGCGGGGGCAGCCCGGCGGCGCGGACGCGGGCCTGGAGCTCGTCCAGCCGCAGGCGGCAGCCGGTCAGCGCCTTCTCCAGCGCCGGGGCCAGGGACCAGTCCATGGCGTCGGTGTACACCGCCGCCTCCCGGACGACCCCCTCCCCTGTCAGCAGCCGCAGCTCGATCTCGCCCCAGGCGAAGCGGGCCCCGCACTGGAGGGTACACTTCATGTCCCGGCCGTAGAGCCACTCCCAGCTCCGGTTCTTCTCCGTGAGCCGGTCGATGTAGGCCAGGTCGAAGTTCTCCTCCCGGAGGCGCGTGGCCGTGAGGCCGTACACCCGCTCAAAGGCCGCCTCCATCTGCCGGGCCATCTCCGGGATGGTCAGGTCCGGCTTCAGCTCCTTCAGGTTCACCACCCGGGAGCGGACGGAGGCCACGCCCTTGGACTCCAGCTTGGCCTTGGAGGGGCTCAGGTAGCGGCTGAGGGCGCTGCCGTCCACGTCCACCATGATGGTGCCGTGGTGGTAGCTGCGGCCGTTGTGCTCATAGAAGGCGTTGCCGGAGAACTTCCGCCCGTCGGCCAGCAGATCGTTGCGCCCGGACCGCTCCACGGAGATGCCCAGAGCCCGGCCCGCCTCCGCAATGACGGACAGCTGCCGGTCCAGGTCGTAGTCCTCCTTGCGGACCAGGAAGGTGAAGTTCAGGTTCCCCAGGTCGTGGAACACGGCCCCCCCGCCGGAGAGGCGGCGGGAGAGAAATCCCCCGTCCGCCTCCAGCTGAGTGGTGCGGCACTCCTTCCAGGGGTTCTGGTTCCGGCCGATGACCACCGTCCGCCGGTTCTGCCAGAGGTACAGGGTGCAGGTGTGCTCCGGCACGGTCTCCAGCAGGTACTGCTCCACCGCCAGATTGCGGTGGGGGTCCGTGCAGTCCGTGCGGTAGAGCTGGATGGCCCGGATCATCCGGCCACGTAGCGCAGCACCGGGTTCCGGGCCGCGCCGACTTCATCCAGACGCCGGACAGGCGTCTTGGTGGGGGCGTCGTGGAGGGCCTGGGGATCGGTGTGGGCCAGATCCCACAGCTGCAGGAACACGTCGCAGACGTGGTCCATGGTCTCCTGGCTCTCGGTCTCGGTGGGCTCGATCATCAGCGCCTCGTGGACGATGAGCGGGAAGTACATCGTCGGCGGATGGATGCCGTGGTCCAGAAGGCCCTTGGCGATGTCCATGGCGGAGATGCCGGTGGTGTCGTGGAGGTCCACCAGGGTCATGACGAACTCGTGCATGCAGGGTCCGGCGTAGGCCATGGTGTACTTCTCGCTGAGCCGCTTCATCATATAGTTGGCGTTCAGCACCGCGTTCTTGGCCGCGTCGGGGATGCCCTCCTTGCCCAGGGTCAGCACGTAGGTCAGGGCCCGGACCACCACGTCGAAGTTGCCGTAGAAGTCCTTCACCCGGCCGATGGAGTGCTCCGGCTGGGCGAAGCGGTAGAGGCCGCATTCGGGACACTGCTCCACCACGGGGCCGGGCAGGAACTCCTTCAGCAGGGCCTTGCAGCCCACGGCGCCCGCGCCGGGGCCGCCGCCGCCGTGAGGCGTGGAGAAGGTCTTGTGCAGGTTCAGGTGGATCACGTCGAAGCCCATGTCGCCGGGGCGCACCACGCCCATGACGGCGTTGAGGTTGGCGCCGTCGTAGTAGCACAGGCCGCCGGCCTCGTGGACGATCTTGGTGATCTCCAGGATGTTCTTATCGAAGATGCCCACGGTGTTGGGGTTGGTGAGCATCAGGCCGGCGGTGTCGGGACCCACGGCCTTCCGCAGGGCCTCCACATCCACGCAGCCGTCGTCGCTGGAGGGGATGTTCACCACGGTGTACCCGGCCATCACGGCGGAGGCAGGGTTGGTGCCGTGGGCGGAGTCGGGGACGATGATCTTGGTCCGGGCGGTGTCCTTCCGGTGGGTGTGGTAGGCCTTGATGAGCAGCAGGCCGGTGAACTCACCGTGGGCGCCGGCGGCGGGCTGGAAGGTCATGGCGTCCATGCCGGTGATCTCGCACAGCAGCTTCTCGGTGGTGGACAGGACCTCCATACAGCCCTGGACGGTCTCCACGGGCTGGAGGGGGTGGATCTGGGTGAAGCCCGGCAGGGCGGCCATATCCTCATTGATCTTGGGGTTGTACTTCATGGTGCAGGAGCCCAGGGGGTAGAACCCGTCGTTGACGCCGTGGACCCGCTTGGCCAGGGCGGTGTAGTGGCGGGTCAGCTCGGTCTCGGACACGTGGGGCAGCTTGGGGGCGGTCTTGCGGGCGCAGGACAGCTCCACCTCGGGGACGTCGCACTCCGGCATCAGGGTCAGGTGCTGGCCAGGAGCGCCCTTCTCAAAAATCAGCTTCATCTCAGCACACCTCCTTGACGATGGCAACGGCCCGGTCGATCTCTTCCCTGCTGACGACCTCGGTGCAACACCAGAGGATGCCGCCCTCCACGGGAAGGCCGCCCAGGATGCCGTTGTCGTCGAGAGCCTTCAGCACGGCCTCCAGCTTGTCGCAGGCCGTCACGAACTCGTGGAAATACTCGCCGCTGTGGATGCGGGGAAGGCCGATCTTCGCCAGCTCGTCCGCCAGGTAGTGGGCCTTGGACATGGAGAGCTTGGCGGCCTGGGCCAGCCCGTCGGCGCCCATGGCGGTCATATACACCCCGGCGGCAAAGGCGCACAGGGCCTGGTTGGAGCAGATGTTGGAGGAGGCCTTCTCGCGGCGGATGTGCTGCTCACGGGCGGTGAGGGTCAGCACATAGCCCACGTTGCCGTCCACGTCGTGGGTCTGGCCCACGATGCGGCCGGGCAGCTTGCGGAACATGGCCTTGGTAGCGGCCATGTAGCCCAGGTACGGACCGCCGAAGGCGATATCCAGGCCAAGGGGCTGGGCCTCGCCCACCGCCACGTCCGCGCCGCACTCGGCGGGGGTCTCCATGACGGCCAGGGCGATGGGGTTGCAGCCCATGATATACTTGGCGCCGGCGGCATGGGCGATCTCGCCGATAGCGTGGGCGTCCTCCATGTTGCCGTAGTAGTTGGGCTGCTGGACGTAGACGCAGGCGGCGTCCGCGCCCAGGGCGGCCTTCAGGGCCTCCAGGTCGGTGCGGCCGTCCTTGGCGGGGATGATCTCCAGGGGCATCCCGGAGCCGAAGCAGTAGGTCTGCATGGTGCCAATGACGTTGGGATCGGTGGTGGCGGAGACGTAGGCCTTGGTGCGCTTGCGGTCCTTGCACATGGCCAGGGCCTCGGCGCCGGCGGTGCCGCCGTCGTACACGGAGGCGTTGGACACCTCCATGCCAGTGAGCTCACAGATCATGGTCTGGTACTCGAAGATGGACTGGAGGATACCCTGACTGATCTCAGCCTGATAGGGGGTGTAGGCGGTGACCAGCTCCTCCCTGCTGATGACGCTCTTGACCACGGAGGGGATGAAGTGCCGGTACGCGCCGGCGCCCCGGAGCACCGTGTCATAGACCCGGTTCTTGGCGGCCATGGCGGTGACCTTCTTGCGGACCTCCAGCTCGCTGAGGCCCTTGGGCAGGTCCAGGTTCTCGCCCACCAGCATCTCCTGGGGGACGTTGCAGAACAGGTCCTCCACCTTCGCCACGCCCAGTGCGGCGAGCATCGCCTCACGCTGGGCCTGGGTATTGGGGACATAGGTTCCCATAAGCGTTCTTTCTCCTTCCATTTTGTGGTCGGAAGGGACATGACGCCCCTTCCGCCGAGGTGTCGTTTTACAGAAAAGGGGCCGCGATGGCCCCTTTTCTGTCTGAATGGTTCCTTACTTCTGGACCATGGCCTCGTAGTCGGCGGCATCCATCAGGTCGCCGAACTCGGTGATGTTCTCGATCTTGGCGATCCAGGCGCCATAGGGGTCCTCGTTGAGCATCTGGGGCTCGTCCTCCAGCTCGGAGTTGACCTCGGCCACCACGCCGGTGACGGGGCTCATCACGTCGGAGACGGCCTTCACGGACTCCACGTCGCAGAAGGACTCGTCCTTGGTCACTTCGTCGCCCTCCTGGGGCAGGTTGATGAACACCAGGTCGCCCAGCTCGCTCTGGGCAAAGTCGGTGATGCCCACGATGCCGGTGGTGTCGTCGATCATCTTCAGCCACTCGTGATCCTTGGTGTACTTCAGTTCAGCGGGGAAATTCATGGTATTGTCCTCCTTAAAAAATGTGTATGGTGAAACATGTTGACATGCAGGGAAAGCTCATCAGATGCCGGTCTTCTTGGCCAGCTCGTCCAGGGCGCTCACGACAGCCGCGTCGTCGAAGCAGTAGTGCATCTGGGTGTACCCGGCGCGGAGGGCGGCCACGTCCTCCTTGACCTCCTTGCCCCGGAGGATGCAGTCGGCCATGATCTCGGCCAGCTTGTCAAACTCCTTGGGCCCGAAGCCGAAGCGGGTCATCTCGTTGACGCCCATGCGCAGGGCGCCGGAGGCGGTGAAGCCCTCCTCCTCGGGGGTGGCCTGGTAGTTGCAGATGATGCCGTTGGCCTCCAGCCGCTCGGCCACCTCGGGGCCGGTGCCGTAGCCCACGGAGACGATGACCTGGTGGGTCTCGGTGTAGTCGATGGCGGGGTCGCCGGCCACGTTGAGGCCCTGGGCCTTCAGCGCCTTGGCGAAGTGCTTGGCGTTGGTGATGACGGCTTTCTGGTACTCGTCCTTGAACTGGTTCATCTCATAGGCGGCCATCAGCAGGCCCAGTTGGGTGCCCAGGTGGTGGTTGGACACGCTGCCCGGGAACACGCGGCTCTCCAGGGTCTCCCACAGGCCGTACTTCAGCTCGCCCTTCTTCCAGTTCATGCCGACGATGCCGCGCTGGGGACCGAAGAAAGTCTTGTGGGTGGAGCCGGTGACGATCTCCGCGCCCTCCTGGAAGGGCTTCTGGAAGTAGTCGCCCACCAGGCCCAGGACGTGGGCCATGTCGTACATGATGGTGGTCTGGAGGCCCATATCGTCCACGAAAGCGCGGATGGCGGCCACGGGCTCCTTGTGCAGCACCATGCTCTTGCCGAAGATGATGAACTCGGGGCGGTACTGGTCGATGACCTTCTTGGTCTCCTCCGCGTCGATCTTGTAGATGTTGTCCTTGCAGACCGGGAAGTTCACCACCGCCTGCCGCTCGGTGACGGGGTCGATGGCCACGTAGTCGTGGAGGGCGCCCATGGGCTGGGCGGACAGGTGGCCGCCCTTGACGATGTGGTTATTGAGGATATAGCCCAGGCGCTTGGGGTCGTGCTTGCGGTCCAGGCGGTTCTTCCAGTCCATGAGGGCGGAGAACACGGCGGTGTTGCTCATCTGGCCGCTGATGGCGCGGGTCTCCACCTCGGAGCAACCCAGGAACGTCTTCATCTCCTCCACCGCCAGCTGCTCCACCTGATCGATGAACTTGGTGCCCTGATAGTAGAACACGTCCACGTCGTAGAAGCTCTTGATCTTCTTGTGCTCGGCGTAGCGGAAGGCGGGGTCGCTGGCGCACAGCAGGCGGACGGCCCGGGACGGGGTCATCTCGGAGGGGATCAGGTTGATGCACCGCTCCTGGCGCCACTGGTGGTTGTCGATGGCCTTGGAGATCAGGTCCAGGACCTTGGGCTCCCGGTCGCCGGAGGCCGCCGCGCCGTCCTCCTCGTCGGGACGGTAGATGATGGGACGGGCAAAGGGAGGCGCGTCCACGCGCATGTGGTACGGAGGAATGACGGCCTTCAGCTTCTTGCCGCGGACGTCCACCTGGACCTCGTCGTCCTCCAGGATGTCGCTGTTGATATAGGCAAGACCGATGGAGCGCTTGGCCACGTCGTCCAGAATGACGGTCTGGAGGCCCACGCCCTCATGCTTGTAGTACGGGACCATGGTGCCGCTGGTGACCCAGCCCACCTGCACGCCGTCCTTCAGGACGGGCATCCCGGCGCGCATGACGCCCTTGTCCAGCAGGGCAATGGGCTGGATGCGCTTGGGCAGCACGTCCAGGTCGCTGAAATCCCGGTCCATGATCCGCTTGAAGGCGGCGTACTGGCGCTCCAGGGGCTTGCGGCCCACGTAGTCGCCCTTCTGGGGGGCGAAGCTGACCGCGAACTTGGCCAGGGACACGGCGAACACGGGCATCTCGCTGCCGTCGGGGGCGGGGCCCATGTCGTGGCCGTACAGGGGCAGGCCGGCCTCCAGGCGGAGGGTGTCGCGGGCACCCAGGCCGGCGGGCTTGGCGCCCAGCTCGATCAGCCTGTTCCACAGCCAGGCGGCCTCCGCGCTCTCGATATACACCTCGTAGCCGATGGGCTCGCCGGTGTAGCCGGTCTTGGCCACGCGGACCTTGCGGCCCTCGAAGGTCAGGGTGTTCAGGGCGTTCTTCACCGGCTCGGTGAGGGCCTCGCCGCCGGAGAGGATTTGGAGCAGCTCCTTGGACTTGGGGCCCTGGACGGCGATGGCGGCCCAGTCGCCGGTGATGACGGTCATTTTGGCGTCGAAAGCCTTGATCTGCTCGTTGAGGTGGGCCAGGTCCTTGTCGGTGTTGGCGGCGTTGACCACCAGCAGATAGCGCTCCTCCTCGAAGCGGTACAGGTAGGCGTCGTCCACCGCGCCGCCGTTCTCGTTGGGGATGATGGCGTACTGGGCCTGGTTCAGGTCCAGGGCCTGGACGTTGCTGGACAGCACGTGCTGCAGGAAGGCCACGGCGTCGGGCCCGTCCACCAGGATGCGGCCCATGTGGGACACGTCAAACAGGCTGCAGAAATGGCGGGTGTACAGGTGCTCGGCCACGATCTTGGTGGGATACTCAATGGGCATCTCCCACCCGCCGAAGTCCACCATGGTGGCGCCGGCGGCGACGTGGATGTCGTAGAGCTGGGTACGCTTCAGATCACTCATTGGTTTCTTCTCCTCTCAATAATAAAAATTCACACAATGAAAAAGGCGCAGCAAGCCCAGTGCTACGCCTCTGTATGCTGAGCCTGAGAGATTCCGGCGGGCCTGATGCCCGCCGTTGCCCCGCCGGCGCACCGAAGTGCTTTCCAGATCTCGTCCCGCTCCAGTCCCTTTTGCCTGAGAGAGTGTGGCATTGCTCCTTCGGCGCCGCGGAACGGACCCGCGGTCTCTCCTGGAACGATCATCCGTCCTATGAAATTTTTTGCCGCAACCTTACTTTTTATAAGATACCAGTCTCTGAGGAAAATGTCAAGCCCGGATTTGGACAAGTTGTTCAATTTTGGCGAAAATCCCAATGAAAAAAAGTTAAAATTGGTCAAATCGCAGTTGGCCGTCCTCCGGGGGCTTTTCCTCCGGGGGCCTGTCCCCCGGCTCCTCCCCCGCCAGCATGGCGGCGAACTGGTCCTCGGTCAGCACGGGGATGGAAAGCTCATTGGCTTTACGGAGCTTGCTACCCGCGTTCTCCCCCGCCACCACATAGGTGGTCTTTTTGCTCACCGAGCCGCTGGCCTTGCCGCCCTGGGCCTCGATGAGGGCCGTGGCCTCGTCCCGCTTAAACCGGCTCAGCGTCCCGGTGAGGACGAAGGTCATTCCCCTGAACCGCTCCCCCGCAGGCTGCTGGACGGCCTCCATGGAGACCCCGGCCTCCTTGAGGCGGCGGATCAGGTGCTGGGACTGGGGGCTGGCCACCCACTCCCGGATATAGGCGGCGGTGGTGGGGCCCACGTCGCCGATGGCGGTCAATTCCTCCAGCCCGGCCTGGGCCAGGGCGTCGAAAGTGCGGAAGTGGGCGGCCAGGACCTTTCCGGCTTTCTCGCCCACCTGCCGGATGCCCAGGGCGTACAGCAGCCGCTCCAGGCCCCGCTCCCGGCTGGCGGCGATGGCGTCCACCGCGTTCTGGGCGGACTTCTTCCCCATCCGCTCCAGGCCAGCCAGGTCCTGCTCCGTCAGGAAGTACAGGTCCGCCGCCGTCTTCACCAGCCCGGCGTCGATGAGCTGGCGCATCACCGCCGGGCCCATGCCGTCGATATCCATGGCGTCCCGGCTGGCGAAGTGGGTCAGGTTCCGGTGGAGCTGGGCGGGGCATTCCGCGCCGGTGCAGCGGACGGCCGCGCCGTCCAGGTCACGCTCCACCGGGGCCCCGCACACCGGGCACACCGCCGGCAGGTGGTAGGGCACGGTGCCCTCCGGCCGCAGGTCCTTCAGCACCTCCACCACCTCGGGGATGATCTCCCCGGCCTTCTGCAAAACGACGGTGTCGCCGATGCGGATATCCTTCTCGTCGATGAAGTCCTGGTTGTGGAGGGTGGCGTTGGTGACAGTGGTGCCCGCCAGGCGCACCGGCTCCACCACCACCTTGGGGGTCAGCACCCCGGTGCGGCCCACCTGGACCACGATATCCGTGACCCGGGAGGGCTTCCGCTCCGGCGGATATTTGTAGGCGATGGCCCACCGGGGGCATTTGGCGGTGCTGCCCACCACGGCGCGGTCTGACAAGTTGTCCACCTTTACGACAGCGCCGTCCATGTCGAAGGGCAGCTCCTCCCGGGAATCCCCCAGCCGGACGATCTCGGCGTTGACCTCCGCCGCCTCACGGAGGACCTTGTGGGGGATGGTCTGGAACCCCTGGCTTTTCAAGTAGTCGATGGTCTCCCCGTGGGTAGAGAAGGTCCGGCCCTCGGCCAGCTGGAGGTTAAAGACCCGGATATCCAGGAGCCGCTTGGCGCAGATTTTGGGGTCCAGCTGCCGGAGGGACCCGGCGGCGGCGTTGCGGGGGTTGGCGAAGAGGGCCTCGCCGTTCTCCTCCCGCTGGCGGTTCAGCTTGTGGAACACGTTTTTGGGCATGAACACCTCGCCCCGGACGATGAGCCGGGGCAGCTTGTCCGGCAGCACCATAGGGATGGACTGGACGGTGCGCAAATTTTCGGTGACGTCCTCGCCCACCCGGCCGTCGCCCCGGGTAGCGCCCCGGAGGAACACGCCGTCCCGGTACTCCAGGGCGACGCTGAGGCCGTCCACCTTGGGCTCCACGCTGTACTGCACGTCGCCCAACGCCTCGCCCATCCGCTGGGCGAAGTCGTCCACCTCCTCCGGGGAGAACACGTCCTGGAGGCTCTCCAGGGGCACAGGGTGCTCCACCTGCTGGAAGCTCTCCAACGCCGCGCCCCCCACCCGCTGGGTGGGGGAATCGGGGGTGATCTCCTCGGGGTGCTCCGCCTCCAGTTCCTCCAGGCGGCGGAGCATATGGTCATAGTCGTAATCCGACATGGTCGGATCGTCCAGCACGTAATACCGGTACCCGGCCTCGTTGAGGGTTTGGCGGAGCGCCGCCATCTCGCTTTTGTAATCCATAGGGATTCTCCTATTCTATCAGGATAGAAGTGCAGTTGCGTGGGGGCTCCGCCCCCAGCGGGATTGATCTGCACCCCCGTTGGGTGCGCCCTGGGGTTACTTTTCCCCCGTGGGAAAAGTAACCAAAAGCACGTTTAAGAAAACCAGGAATGGTTTTCTTAAAAATCTTTCCTTATTTTTTTGTTTAGTTTTGCGCTCGCCCTGGGGTCTGTCCGGTCTAAACCGGACTCGCTCCCGTGTATGAGGCGAAGCGGCTGTTTCAGTAAGTTCCCAAGAAGATCCTGCTGCGGCGCAAGTTTCGCCGCTTGGGGCGGCGAAACCGAACATTGGCTTCGCTGGTCGTTTTTACGTTGTCCGACTGCGTTCTGCTCCGTTCCACTACGCAATTGACAAATGTTTCGTCACGCACCCGAATAGAACCGCGCCATCAATTGCGTAGTGGAACGGAGCAACCAGCAGTAAGACTAAGGAAAAAACAAGAGGGCAGTACCGATGAAAGCTTTCCCTGTCCCCTAGTTCCACCATCCATCTGCCCTTAACGTCCCTTCCAAACGGCAGGGATTCTTAAGGGGGCGCGAGCCCCCTTAAGCAACTTTTTGGTTACTTTTTGTTTGCACAAAAAGTAACCCAGGGTGCGCGGCGCAGCTGCGAAATGATTAAGAGGTGGTAGGGGCCGGAGGCCCCTACTTGATTTGCACTGTGGGGCTGCCGCCCCCGCTTGCGCCCCCCTGCTACTGGTTCATCATAAAATCGAACGCGTCATCTTCCATCGGATTCCCCGAATCAAAATACGTGTAAGTGTCGGGCACCTGCCCGACGATCACCGTCTCGGCGACGGAAAAGGCGTTCGTCACGTCTGTGACAGTGCTGAACCCCGGCAGCAATATGTTGACGGACACGTCAACATATAACAAAATGCTGTGCATGGTTTGGTTGATCCCCGCCTGGGTGAACCGGTTGCCGAAGCGGACCGAGCAGGTGCCCTCCGCCTGCATCCGCACCGTGAAGGCCGGCCCCCGGCCCGCCAGCAGCGGTGAGCCCGTCAGCGTCCCCAGCGGGATCTCCAGGTCCGCCTCCTCCATGTGCTCCAGCCGCTCCAGCACGTCCTGGGCTACCGCCGACTGGAGGCGGTTGAACTCCGCCATGTTGCTCTCCAGCGCCGTCACATGGCCGTCCTCCCCCGTCCGGAACGAGATCAGCCGGTCGTAGCGGATATCCCCGCTGTCGATGGCCTGCTCCACCGCGTCGCTCACCAGCCGCCCCACCGCGTTGGACACCCGCGTCACCGCCAGGCTGCTGAGGATGGACTTCATGTGAGTTGTCCCCACCCACGCCAGGGCGACCAGGGCGGCGGACAGGAAAAAACAGACCACCCTCACCCTCTGCCGCCCGGTCATGGGCGGACGGCGGCGTCTCGGCATTGCGCATCACCTCACCGATACCTATGAGGCGACGGCTTTTCCTTATTCCGCTCTTTTTCTTGAAAGAAAAAGAGCCAAAAAGAACTTTTATTCTCGCTCTACACCCTCTGCGCGTCCGGGCTTGCCGCACGGTGACGGAGGCTGGGTGCTCAGTCGGGGAGGTCGTGGACCAGCTGCTTGAACACCCTGCCCCGCTCCTCGAAGTTCTTGAACCGATCGAAGGACGTGCTGGCCGGAGACAGGATCACCACGTCCCCCGGCTGGGACCGCTCGTCCGCCAGGGCCACGGCAGAGGGGTAGTCCCCCACCTCCACAATTTCCAGCCCGGCGTAGTTCTCCGCCTCCACCGTGGCCCTCCGGATGGCTCCGGCGGTGGCCCCGCAGAGGATCATCAGCTTCACGTGGTCGTTCACCACCGGGCCCAGGGGCGCGTAGCTGACGCCCTTGTCCTTGCCGCCGGCGATGAGGATGACTTTTTCCGGGAAGGAGTTCAGCCCCGCGATAGTGCGGCTGGGGCTGGAGGCGATGGAGTCGTTGTACCACCGCACGCCCTGGCGCTCCCGCGTCAGCTCGATGCGGTGCTCCACCCCGCCGAAGGTCCGGGCAAAGTCCCGGATGGCTTCGTCCGGCGCCATCCCCTGCACCGCGCAGATGGCGGCCATGTAGTTCTCCACGTTGTGGACCCCCGGCAGCAGGATATCCGCCAGCGGCAGCACCGCCCGCTCTCCCGACTCGTCCCGGTACCAGATGGCCCCATCTTTCAGCCAGCAACCCCGGTCCGGTCCCTGGGAATTCTTCCGTGTAAAGTAGGACACCTTCGCAACGGCCTCCTGGGACAGCTCCCGGGTGATGTCGTTGTCCAAGTTGAACACCGCCCGGTCATTGGCGCTCTGGTAGCGGTAGATGGCCGCCTTGGCGTCCACGTACTCCGCCATGTCGGTGTGGATATCCAGGTGGTTGGGGGCCAGGTTGGTCAGCACCGCCACGTGGGGGCTCCTGTGCATGGTCATCAGCTGGAAGGAGCTCAGCTCCACCACCGCCGCGTCCTCCGGCCCGATGCTGTCCGCCTCGCTCAGCAGCGGGTGGCCGATGTTGCCGCCCAGGTGGACCCGCCGCCCCGCCGCCTCCAGGAGCTTTGCGATGATGGTGGTGGTGGTGGTCTTCCCGTCGCTGCCAGTGACGGCGATGATGGGGCACGGGCACACGTCGAAGAACACCTCCATCTCGGAGGTAATTGTGCTCCCCCGCTCCCTGGCCGCCGCCAGGTACTTGGGGTGCAGGCCGGGGGTGCGGAAGATCACGTCCTGGGTCAGCCCCTCCAGGTAGTCCGCGCCCAGGTGCAGCTTGCAGCCCTCCGCCTCCAGCTCCTCTGCCAAGGGCCCCAGGGCGGCCCGGTCCTTTTTGTCGCAGGCGGTCACGTCCAGCCCCGCGTCCAGCAGCAGCTTCAACAGTGGCCGGTTGCTGACGCCGATGCCAATGACGGCCACGGTGCGGCCCTTCAGCGAGGCCAGGTAGTCGTGCAGTGTCATATGGATGCCTCCATTCATTTTCTCCATGTTCATGGTAGGGTATGATACCATGAGCGCACAGCGCGAGTGGTATCATGTGCCAAATTTTTCGGTTGCCGCCGCAGGCGGCGAGAAAAATGGCTGTAATCATCAAAGTATAATAGCCGCTTTGCGGCTATTATACCACCGGCGCGGAGAAAAAACAAGGAAATTGCGCCGGGATTTCCCGTCCGCCCACGCCCGCCGGAGGCGCCGGGTTGTCAGGCTCTCAAGGAAAAAATCAGAAAATTTATCCGTCAGTCGCGAACAGCCATTGACAAATCGCTCCCACTCGTGTACAATAGAGTCCGCGAGTAAGACAGACAGTCGCGCGGCGAGGCCGAAAGGTCCGCTGTGAGGAAAGTCCGGGCTCCACAGGGCAAGGATAACGGGTAACGCCCGCCGAAGGCGACTTCAGGAAAAGTGCAACAGAGATATACCGCCGCGGCGGTTTCTCCGTTTCGATCAGGGACCCCTGCGTTAGGCGATCCCCCTCTTCGCACGAGGGGGATCGTGTGAAAGGGGGGGCGCCAAGCCCCCACTTTCACGTGCAATCGCCCGCCCGCAGGCGACCCGATTCCGTCAGGAATCGGTCCACCCTTACCGCAGCGGAGAAGCCGCTGCGGTAAGGGTGGAAAGGTGCGGTAAGAGCGCACCCATCGGCTGGAGACTGTCCGATGCTGTAAACTCTATCCGGAGCAACACCGTGGGAGGACACACAGGCCGGCCCGGCCGTCCTCAGGAGGTGGCTGGAGCGGTCTGGCAACAGGCCGTCGAGATAGATGACTGTCAAATACAGAACCCGGCTTACAGTCTTGCTCGCGGCTGGATACGGGTCCTCCGGCGCGGTGCGCGCCGGGGGACCGATTTTGTGTGTGGTGTGTCGAAAAAAGAATATTTTAGGAGGTCGTATGAAAGACACAGTTGAGAACGGCTTGGAGCTGAAGCCGGAGATCAGTCTGGAGAACTTTATCTTCCCCATCGGGTTCTGCGTTCCCTTCGCGCTGTTCATCTGGAAAATGGGCGCCGCCAACATGATCAACACCATGCTGAACACGGCCTACGCCCTGCTGATGGACACGGTCCTGTACATCACGGCCATCTGCGTTTTGATGAGCGCCATCTCCGCCCTGCTCTCCGAGTTTGGCACCGTCACCCTGGCGGACCGGCTCCTGCGTCCCTTCATGCGGCCCGTCTACGGCCTCCCCGGCGCGGCCTCCCTGGGCATCGTCACCACCTTCCTCTCGGACAACCCGGCGGTGCTGGCCCTGGCGGAGGACGACTACTTCAAGCACTACTTCGCCCCCTACCAGCTCCCCGCCCTCACCAACCTGGGCACCTCCTTCGGCATGGGGCTCATCGTCTGCACCTACATGTTGAGCCTGGGCCCCGCCGCCGGACAGCCCATGGGCAAAGCGGTAGCGGTGGGACTGCTGGGCGCGGTCATCGGCAGCATCATCAGCACCCGGATCATGCTGGTCTTCACCAAGAAGCACTTCGGCGTCACGCCAAGCTCCTCCTTCCAGGTCAGGCAGGACTACCCCAGCAACATGCGCCCGGTGCGCCACGGCAGCGTGTGCAACCGCCTGATGGCGGCGCTGCTGGAGGGCGGCGCCAACGGCGTGAAGCTGGGCGTCAGCATCGTCCCCGGCGTGCTCATCATCTGCACCCTG
Source organism: uncultured Oscillospiraceae bacterium (assembly GCA_947589745.1). Classification (GTDB taxonomy): domain Bacteria; phylum Bacillota; class Clostridia; order Oscillospirales; family Oscillospiraceae; genus Pelethomonas. The sequence continues at coordinate 15,253 of CANQCS010000022.1, read as the reverse complement.
GTGATGATGCTCATTGGGAACCCGTCGGAGAGCGGCGCATACACCGGCGCGGCCTACGAGGGTATCCACCTGCTGCCGGACCTGGCGGACAAGATCGACTTCCTCCTCAAGCCCCTCTTCGGTTTCTCCTCCCCGGAGGGCATCGGCGTGCCGGTGACCGCCCTGGGCGCAGCGGGGGCGGCCATGAGCCTGGTGTCCAGCCTCATTTCCCAGGGAAAGGCCGGGGCCGGCGACGTGGCGGTGTTCACCGCCATGTGCATGTGCTGGAGCGGCTACCTCAGCACCCACGCCTCCATGATGAACTCCCTGGGCTGCAAGGAGCTGATCGGCAAGGCCATCATCAGCCACACCATCGGCGGCCTCTGCGCCGGTGTGGCGGCCCACTGGATCTATGTTCTGTTCTCTATGCTGTAAAGCAATTTAACTTGTACGAAAAAGGCCGCCCGGCGTTGTGCCGGACGGTCTTTTGGAATATGTGCTTTTGGCGGAGCGCGTGATTCTCTGCCCGCTTATCTGACCGTATCGAGGAACCGCAGAAACGCCTCCCGGCCCTCCGGCGTACACTTGTAGACGCCGGCGTCCTCCAGCACCTGGGCAAACACCTTGCCCACCTCCTGCCGCAGGATGGTTTCGGCGTTTTCTGCTGTAAAGGTATACTGCTTGCAGAGCTCGTAGGCCCAAGGCGCGTGCTTGCTGAGGACCGGGTCCAGTGCCGGGTCCTCCCCCCGGACCAGGGTAGCGGCCAGGGCGGACAGCTCGTCCTTCAAACGGGCGGGCAGCACCGCCAGCCCCATGACCTCGATGAGGCCGATGTTCTCCTTCTTGATATGGTGGAGCTGGGCGTGGGGGTGGTAGAGCCCCAGGGGGTGCTCCGGGGTGGTCAGGTTGTTGCGGAGCACCAGGTCCAGCTCGTAGTCCGTCCCCCGCCGCCGGGCGATGGGGGTGATGGTGTTGTGGGGCACGCCGTCGGTCTCCGCCAGGACCATGGAGGCCTCGTCGGTGTAGCCCCGCCAGGTGGTGAGAATTTTGTCCGCCAGCTCCACCAGCCGCTCCCGGTCCGCCGCCGTCAGGCGCACCACCGACATGGGCCACTTCACGATGCCGGCCTTCACATCCTCGAAGCCGGGGAACATCACCGGCCGCTCGATGGGGGCCCGCTCCATGGCGAAGGTGTACCGCCCGCCCTGGAAGTGCTCGTGGGCCAGGATGGAGCCGCCCACGATGGGCAGGTCCGCGTTGGAGCCCACGAAGTAGTGGGGGAACCGCCAGACGAAGTCCAGCAGCTTCACGAAGCAGCTCCGGTCGATCTTCATGGGGGTGTGGACGCTGTTGAGGCAGATGCAGTGTTCATTGTAGTAGACGTAGGGGCTGTACTGCAAAAACCAGGGCTCCCCGGCGACGAAGATGGGCACCATGCGGAGGTTCTGCCGGGCCGGGTGGTTCACCCGCCCCGCATAGCCCTCGTTCTGGGCGCAGAGCTGGCAGCGGGGGTAGTCCGACGCGGGCAGGTCCCGGGCGGCTGCAATGGCTTTGGGGTCCTTCTCCGGCTTGGACAGGTTGATGGTGATGTCCAGGTCGCCGTACTCCGTGGGGGTCACCCACTTCACGTCCCGGGCGATGCGGTCCCGGCGGATGTAGTTGGTGTTCTGGCTGAAAGCGTAGTACCAGTCCGTGGCCAGCACCGGGCTTCGCAGGTACAGGGTCTGGAACTTCTCGATGACCTGGGAGTGCCGTGGCGTCAGGCGGCCCATGAGCTCGGTGTCAAAGAGGTCCCGGTAGACCACGGTGTTCTCCTGGAGGACGCCCCTGGCGTAGGCGTCGTCCAGCAGCTCGTCCAGCACCGGGGCCAGCTGGATCTCCCCCCACTCCTGGCCGGGGTCGGTGTAGCTGTCCAGCTTCAGCACATCCATGATGGTGTTGACGGCCCAGGTCTCGTCGGAGGCGTCGATGAGTCCGGTGCGGACGGCGTAGGTGACCAGCTTGGAAATGGCTTCGTTGACCATGGCGCTCCCCTCCTTACACCAGACGCACGCCGCCCACCGGGCGGACGGTCAGCACGTGGCAGGCCCCCGGGCCCAGCACCCGGTCCATCTCACTGCGGAACCGCTCCAGCATGTCCAGGGGCACAAAGGCCTGGACCGTCCCGGCGAAGCCGCCTCCGTGGACCCGGGACGCGCCCCGCTCCCCCAGCAGCGCCTCGCACAGTGCCAGGGCCACCGCCACCTCCTGGCGGGCGGTGTACCCGGCGGGCACCACGTTCTGGAGGAACCGCCAGCTGGAGAGGCCGGACTCCCTCACCAGCCGGAGGAAGCCGTCGAAGTCCCCCCGGCGGAGGGCGTCGGCCTCCCCCCCGGCCCGGCGGTTCTCGCCGTAGACGTGGAGGGCCCGCAGCACCGCCCGGTCGCCGCACTCCCGGCGCAGCTCCGGCAGGGCGGCCAGGAAGTCCGCCTCCGGCACCTCCCGGAGGACGCTCTTTCCGAAGCGGGCGCAGACGGCCCGCAGATCCTCGGTGACGGCGGCGTACTCATGGGTCAGGTCCGCGTGGTCCGCGCCGCTGTCGATGATACACAGGGCGTGGCCCGCGGCGGCGAAGTCGAAGTCCACCCGCTCCACCGCCGGGTCGGCGGTGTCCGCGAAGTCTATGGCCACCATGCCGCCCACGGAGCAGGCCATCTGGTCCAGCAGGCCGCTGGGCTTGCCGAAGTACACGTTCTCCGCCCGCTGGCCGATCTTGGCCAGCTCCACGGGATCGCACCTGCCGCCGTAGAAAAGCGAATTGATGATGTTTCCCAGCAGCACCTCGAAGGCGGCGCTGGAGCTGAGGCCGCTGCCCTTGAGGACGCTGGAGCTGGTGTAGGCGTCGAAGCCCTCGATCCGGCAGCCACGCTCCGCGAACTGGGCAGCCACGCCCCGGATGAGGGCGGCGGAGGTGCCCTTCTCCTCCTCACGGACACTGAGGTCCAACAGGTCCACCGTGTCCAGGGGGAAGCCCTCGCCCTTGACCCGGATGCAGTCCAGGCCGTTGGGGGCCACGGCGGCGATGACGTCCAGATCCACGCTGGCGGCCAGGACCAGGCCGTGCTGGTGGTCGGTGTGGTTGCCGCCGATCTCGGTGCGGCCGGGGGCGGAAAAGACGGCGGCTCGGTCCTTGGGGCCAAAGGTATCCGCCAGGCCCGCCAGCACCCGGCGGTACCGCTCCGCCTGGGCGGCGGCCCGGTCCGGCCCGTAGAGCGCCGGCAGGGCGGCGGTGAGTTTTTCAAAATCTTGCAGCGGGGAAAATTCGTACATACGCGGTCCCTCCTGAAAGCGGCAGATTTTTGTGGGTTTTCCTGGGTTTTTCTGCCTCTATTATACGGCGCTCCGTTGGAAAGAAAATGGATTTTTAGACCATCTTCCGATATTTTTTTGTCAGGACTTTTCCGGCGCTTATCTGGACAAAAAGACAGCGCATGGCGGCCGGAGCCGCTATACGCCAAAAGCCTCGTAGAGTTTCGCGCCGCGCACGGCGCGAAAAAAGTCCTTGCGTGGTTCCCTCCTCGCGGCACAGCCGCTCGGCCTACGCTAAAAATGTGCCGCCGGCACATTTTCTTAACGCTGCGGCCTTTCCAGACATAATAGCGGCGCATGACGGCCGGAGCCGTCATACGCCGCTTGAGAGGGTACAAAGTCGTGTGTGCTTGTCAGGCTGTGTGTGCTGTGCGGGACCGTCAGACGATAGTGGCCGCCTCTATGCTGCTCTCCTCCATCTCCGGGCGCTTGACCCGGCCCTTGGCCATGTTGGCGTACTGCCGGGGGGACACGCCCTTGATCTCCTTGAAGGCCCGGGAGAAGTAGAACGGGTCCTCGAAGCCCACGGAGTTGGAGATCTCCTGGACGGAGCACTCCGTCTCCGTCAGCAGCGCGCAGGCCCGCTCGATGCGGTAGGCCATCAGGAACCGCTTGGGGGACATCTGGAAGCGCTTGAGGAAACGGCGGTAGAGGCTGCTGTGGCTGACGGAGGTGTAGGCCGCCAGGCCCTCCACGGTGATGGGCTCCTCGTAGTGGTGGATGATGTACTCCGCCGCCAGAACGGCGCAGTCGGTCTCCTCCCTGGGCCTCCCCTGCCGCTGGGCGGTGCGGACCAGGAACGCCAGCAGGGCGTACAGCCGGGAGTTCATCTCCAGCTGCTCCCAAGGGGCGGAGCCGCAGCTCTGGTACACCGCCTCCATCAGCTCCCGGACGCCCTCCCCGTCCTTGGCCCGGAGGACCGGCATGTTGGGGGTGAAGTCCGTCTGCTCCACATACCCCTGGGCGTCCAGGCCGCTGAAGCCCACCCAGACGTACTCCCAGGGCTCCTCGGAGTCAGCGTGGTAGTGAATGGTGGTATCCGGATAGATCAGGAAGGTGTCGCCGGCCTGCAGCTCGTACCGCCGCCCCCGGCAGTGGTACACGCCCCGCCCCCGCACCACGTGGTGCAGGAGGAAGTGGTTCCGCACGCCGGGGCCCCACCCATAGCTGGGGGGACACTGCTGACAGCCGGTGTTCTGGACGTAAAGGGACGCCGTTCTTCTTTCCAGCTTCATCGAGTGCTTATAGATACTGCTCTGCTGCTCCTGCATGGATATCGCCTCCTCTCGACCTCTTTCCCACAGGAACATCCTCGACTCTTTGATTGGCCTCATTATACACATATACCGTCAATTTGTCCAGAAAAATTATAAAATTTTATAGCTTTGCCATAAAGTTTTCCCTTTTCACTAAATTTGCAATTTAATTTTTAGCTGTTTTGCCCAGTAAACCGTTAAAAATTTCCTGAAAAGGCAGGAATCCGCTGGGCAGGAGGCCGCCGGAGGACCGTGAAAAAGTCGCCCTTGACTTATGCGCTGTGCCATGCTATCATGCTAAAGTGCAAAATCAAGGAAGGAGCGAAGCGATGGACCTTTTTGATACGGACGGGGGCCGTCTGCTGGTGAGGGCGGTCCTCTCCCTGGAGACCGAGGCGGAGTGCCGGGCCTTCCTGGAGGACCTGATGACCGGCCGGGAGATCCAGGACTGCTCCCAGCGCATCCTGGTGGCCCGGCTGCTGGGGCAGCGGATGGTCTACAGCCGCATTGCCGCCGAGACCGGCGCCAGCAGCGCCACCATCAGCCGGGTCAACCGCTGCTGCGCCTACGGCGCCGGCGGCTACCGCACCGTGCTGGACCGGCTGGAGGGGCAGAGAAAGGAGTGACGACAGCCATGGATATCATGCGCGGCGAAGAGCGGGCGGGGCTCCGGCTGCGGGAGCTGTACCGGCGGCACGGGTACCTCCCCTACCGCATGAGCAAGTTCGAGCCCTACGACCTCTACGTGCGGAACAAGAGCTTTCTGGTCAGCGAGGACATCCTGACCTTTACCGATACCGACGGGCGCCTCATGGCGCTGAAGCCGGACGTGACCCTCTCCATTGTGAAGAACGCCCGGGAGGGCGGCGGGCTCCAGAAGGTGTACTACCACGAGCACGTCTACCGCACCTCCCCCGCCGCCGTGGGCTACCGGGAGATTTTACAGACCGGGCTGGAGTGCATGGGGGACCTGGACCTCTTCGCGGAGGGTGAGGTGCTGTACCTTGCCTCCGAGAGCCTGGAGGCCATCGGCGGCGGGGACTACCTGCTGGACGTGAGCCACATGGGCTTCGTCTCCGCCCTGCTGGCGGGGCTGGAGGAGGACGTGCGGTCCGCCCTGCTCCGGGAGCTGGGGCGGAAGAACGCCTCCGGCATCCGCTCCGTCTGCGCCCAGGCCGGAGCGGCCAAGGAGCTGGCGGACGGGCTCTGCCGCCTGGCCCTGCTGTACGGGCCCCCGGCGGAGGTGCTGCCGGTGTTGGAGGGCATGGTCCGGGGGCCGGAGGCCGCCGGGGCCCTGGCGGAGCTGTCCGGCCTCTGCGGCCTCATGGAGAGCCGGGGCGCGGCCAAGCGGCTGCGGCTGGACTTCTCCATCGTCAACGACATGAGCTACTACAGCGGCGTCATCTTCCGGGGCTACCTGCCGGGGCTCGCCAGCGGGGTGCTGGCCGGGGGGCGGTACGACAACCTGATGCGCCGCATGGGCAAGACCGGCGGGGCCGTGGGCTTCGCGGTGTACCTGGACCAGCTGGAGCGGCTGGAGAAGAAGGACAGCTTCGACGGCGACATTCTCCTTCTATATAATAAGGAGGACGACCCCGCCGCCGTGGCCCGGGAGGCGGAGAAGCTGATCCGCCAGGGCCGGGTGGTCCGGGCGGAGCGGCAGGCCCCGGCGGGCCTCCGCTACCGGGACGTGATCCGGTTCGGGGAAGGAGGCGGCCGGTGATGGAGCTGCTGAACGTGGCCCTGCCCAAGGGACGGCTGGGCGAGAAGGTGTACGGCCTGCTGAAGGCCGCGGGCTACCCCTGCCCGGCCATCGAGGAGGAGAACCGGAAGCTGATCTTCGAGAACCCGGAGGCCGGGGTGCGGTACTTCTGGGTGAAGCCCTCGGACGTGGCCATCTACGTGGAGCGGGGCGCGGCGGATATCGGCGTGGCCGGGAAGGACATTCTGCTGGAGTACGGACCGGACGTGTACGAGCTGGCGGACCTGGGCCTGGGCAAGTGCCGGATGTGCGTGGCCGCCAAGAAGGACTTCCGGGACAGCGCCGACCGGCTGCTGCGGGTGGCCACCAAGTTCCCCCACATCGCCGCCCGGTACTACAGCGCCCAGAGCCGGGAGATCGACATTATCAAGCTCAACGGCTCCATCGAGATCGCGCCCATCCTGGGCCTCAGCGACGTGATCGTGGATATCGTGGAGACCGGCAAGACCCTGCTGGAGAACGACCTGGAGCCCCGGGAGACCATCGTCCCCATCAGCGCCCGGCTCATTGCCAACAAGGTCAGCTACAAATTCAAGCATGAACAGATCGCCGCCCTCTGCGAACGGCTGGAGGCGCGGAAAAACCCATAAGCGAGGTGCAGAGAACATGATACGGATTTTGGACGCGGGACAGGTCCCGCTCTCGGAGATACTGGCCCGGACCCAGGACAGCCGGAACGTCACCGGCATCGTGGCCGGGATCATCGACGACGTGCGGTGGAACGGCGACGCCGCCCTCCGGCGGTACGCCAGCCGGTTCGATCACGCGGAGCTGACGGACCTGGAGGTCCCGGCGGAGGAGCTGGACGGGGCCCTGGCTGGCCTGGACCCGGCGTTCCGGGCGGTGCTGGAGGAAGCGGCGGAGCGCATCCGGGCCTTCCACAGCAAGCAGGTGCGAAACGGTTTCCGGCTCACGGAGGAGAACGGCGTGATCCTGGGCCAGCGGGTCACCCCCATTGAGAAGGTGGGCCTCTACATCCCCGGCGGCACCGCGCCGCTGGTGTCCACGGTACTGATGAACGCCATCCCCGCCAAGGTGGCCGGGTGCCGGGAGATCGTGCTGGTCTCCCCTCCCAGCACCGACGGCGATATCCACCCCGCCATTCTGGCGGCGGCCAGGATAGCCGGGGTGGACCGGGTCTTCCGCTGCGGCGGGGCCCAGGCCATTGCGGCCCTGGCCTACGGCACGGAGACGGTGCCGGCGGTGGACAAGATCACCGGCCCCGGCAACGCCTTCGTGGCGGAGGCCAAGCGGCAGGTGTTCGGCAAGGTGGGCATCGACATGATCGCCGGGCCCAGTGAAATTCTGGTGGTGGCCGACGGCGGCAGCGACCCCCGCCACGTGGCGGCGGACCTGCTGAGCCAGGCGGAGCACGACAAAAACGCCAGCGCCGTGCTCATCACCGACTCCCCCGCCCTGGCGGAGGCGGTGAACGGGGAGCTGGAGCGGCAGCTGCCTCTGTTGCCCCGGCAGGAGATCGCGGCGGCGTCCCTGGCCGCCAACGGCAAGATCGTGCTGACAGCGGACATCGCCCAGGCCATCGGCATCGCCAACGCCCTGGCCCCGGAGCACCTGGAGCTCTGCGTGGAGGACCCCTTCCGCTGGCTGGAGCTGGTACGAAACGCCGGGTCCGTGTTCCTGGGCCGCAGCACCCCGGAGGCCGTGGGGGACTACTTCGCCGGGCCCAACCACACCCTGCCCACCGGCGGGTCCGCCCGGTTCGCCAGCCCCCTGTCCGTGGACGAGTTCGTGAAGAAGTCCCAGTTTATTTACTATCCCGGCCCCGCTCTGGCGGAGGCCGCGGACAAGATCGCCGCCTTTGCCCGGCAGGAGGCGCTGGAGGCCCACGCCCGGAGCGTCTTATCCCGTTTTGAGGAGGAATAACATATGAGCAAGTTTTTGAGCAGCCGCTTCGCCGGTCTGGAGGCCTATGTCCCCGGCGAGCAGCCCCAGGACCAGCAGTACGTGAAGCTGAATACCAACGAGTCCCCCTTCCCGCCCTCCCCGGCGGTATTCGCCGCCATCAACGAGGCCGAGGTGGGCAGGCTGAACCTGTACCCAGACCCGGAGGGCAAGGCGCTGAAGCAGCGGCTGGCGGCGTTCTACGACGTGAAGCCGGAGAACCTGTTCCTGGCCAACGGCTCCGACGAGCTGCTGAACTTCTTTTTCATGGCCTTCTGCGACAAGGACCGGCCCGTGGCCTTCCCCGCCGTCAGCTACGGGTTCTACCCCGTGTACGCCAGCCTCTACGGCGTGCCCGCCTGCCCCATCCCCCTGCGGGAGAACTTCCGGCTGGAGCCCAGGGACTACATGGGCATCGGCAAGAACATCGTCATCGCCAACCCCAACGCCCCCACCGGCCGGACCATCACGGTGGCGGAGATCGAGGATATCGTCCGCACCAACCCGGACAACGCGGTGCTCATCGACGAGGCCTACATCGACTTCGGGGGCGACAGCTGCCTGGAGCTGGTGCACCAATACGACAACCTGGTGGTGGGTCAGACCTTCTCCAAGTTCCGCTCCCTGGCCGGGGGGCGGCTGGGCTACGGCGTGGGCAGCCCCGGCATCATCGCGGACCTGGAGCTGATGAAATTTTCCACCAACTCCTACAATATCAACCGGCTCACCATGGCGGCGGGCATCGCCACCCTGGACAGCCACGAGTACTATCTGAACAACAGCAGGACCGTCCAGGACAACCGGGCCTATACCGTATCGGAGCTGGACAAGCTGGGCTTTGAGACTTTGCCCAGTAAAGCCAATTTCATTTTCACCCGCTGCAAAGCTGTGGATGGGGACACCATCTACCGGAAGCTGAAGGAGAAGGGCGTCCTGGTGCGGCACTGGAACAAGCCGGAGATCGCCGACTGGTGCCGGGTCACCATCGGCAGCAGGGCGCAAATGGACGTGTTCCTGGAGAAGGTGCGGGAGATCCTGAAGGAGGCCGGGCAGGATGCGTGACGCGGAGATCGTGCGGAAGACGGCGGAGACCGATATCCGCCTGACCCTGGACCTGGACGGCACAGGCGTCAGCCGGATCAACACCGGCTGCGGGTTCCTGGACCACATGCTGACCCTCTTTGCCCGCCACGGGCGGTTCGACCTGACCGTCACCTGCAAGGGCGACACCTACGTGGACGACCACCACACGGTGGAGGACATCGGCATCTGCCTGGGGGACGCCTTCGCCCGGGCCCTGGGGGACAAGCGGGGTGTGAAGCGGTACGGCTCCATGCTCCTGCCCATGGACGAGGCGCTGATTCTCACCGCCGTGGACCTGTCCGGCCGGGGGATGCTGTGCTATGAGGCCCAGATCCCCACGGAGAAGATCGGCACCTTCGACACCCAACTGGCGGAGGAGTTCTTTATCGCCTTTGCCCGGCGGAGCGACAGCACCATCCACATCCGGCAGCTTGCGGGGAAAAACAGTCACCACATCATCGAGGGGATGTTCAAGTCCCTGGCCCGGTCCCTGGCGGAGGCGTCGGCCATCGACCAGCGGTTTTCCCAGGAAATCCCCTCCACCAAGGGGGTGCTGTAGTGGTCGCCATCATCGACTACGGCGTGGGGAACCTGTTCTCCCTCAGGAGCTCCCTGGCCGCCATCGGCGCGGAGGCGGTGGTCACCGGGGACCCGGAGGTCATCCGGCGGGCAGACAAGCTGATCCTCCCCGGCGTAGGCGCGTTCCAGGACGCCGCCGCCCTGCTGCGGCGGGACGGGCTGGACAGGCTGGTCACCGAGGAGGCCATCGGCGGAAAGCCCCTGCTGGGCATCTGCCTGGGGATGCAGCTCCTCTTTGACGTCAGCTACGAGTACGGTGAGCACCGGGGCCTGGGGCTGATCCCCGGCCGGGTGGTGCCTATCGCGGACGCCATCCCGGCGGGGCTGAAGATCCCCCAGATCGGCTGGAACGCCCTGCGGTTCCCCAAGCCGTCCCCCCTGTTCCGGTACATCCGGGAGGGCGACTGCGTGTACTTCGTCCACTCCTACTACGCCGCCGGGTGCGAGGACTACGTCACCGCGGATACCGAGTACGGCGCGTACCTCACCGCCGCGGTCCAGCGGGACAACGTGTTCGGGGTCCAGTTCCACCCGGAGAAGAGCGGAACCGTGGGCCTGGATATCCTGCGGGCTTTTTGTGAGGAGGGCGCGGTATGTTGATCTTTCCCGCCATCGACCTGAAAGATGGCAAAGTAGTCCGCCTGTACAAGGGTGACTTTGAAACGGTCCACCAGGTGGCCGACGACCCGGTGGCCACAGCGAAAGCGTTTCTCGCCGCCGGGGCTAGGCACCTCCACATGGTGGACCTGGACGGGGCCCGGGACGGCCAGCGGAAGAACGGCGAGATCGTCAGGGCCGTGTGCCGGGTGGGCTTCTCGGTGGAGCTGGGCGGCGGCATCCGGTCAATGGCGGACCTGGAGGCGGTGTTCGCCCTGGGCGTCCGGCGGGCGGTCATCGGCTCGGCGGCGGTCAGCGACCCGGACTTTGTCCAGCAGGCCATCGCCGCCTACGGCCCGGAGCGCGTCGCCGTGGGCATCGACGCCAAGGACGGCACCGTCCGCACCTCCGGCTGGGAGCGGGACGCCGGGCTGGACTATATTGAGTTCGCCAAATCCATGGCGGCAATCGCCGTAAAGTATATCATCTTTACGGATATCGACACCGACGGCGCTCTGTCCGGGCCCTCCTGGGACCGGCTGGCGGCGCTGCAAGCGGCGGTACCCGGCTGCTTCGTCACCGCCTCCGGCGGCGTGTCCTCCAACGGGGACCTGCGGCGGCTGGGTGCCATGGGCGTCTATGCCGCCATCGTGGGCAAGGCGTGGTACGCCGGGGCAGTCGATCTGGCCCTGGCCGTGAAGGAAGGAGGCCCCCAGTGATCACCAAGCGCATTATCCCCTGCCTGGACGTGAAGGACGGGCGGGTGGTCAAGGGCGTCAACTTCCTGGGCCTCCACGACGTGAGCTCCCCGGTGCGGCTGGCCAAGTTTTACAGCGACTGCGGGGCCGACGAGCTGGTGTTCTACGACATTACCGCCTCGGCGGAAGGGCGGGCGCTCTTTACAGACATTCTGACGGAGGTGGCCTCCACCATCTTCATCCCCCTGACCGTGGGGGGCGGCATCAACACGGTGGACGACTTTGACCGGGTGCTGAAGTGCGGCGCGGACAAGGTCAGCGTCAACTCCGGGGCCATCCGGGACCCCTCCCTGATCCCCCAGGCGGCCCGGCGCTACGGCGACCAGTGCGTGGTGCTGTCGGTGGACGCCAAGCGGGTGGACGGGCAGTTCCGGGTATTCGCCAAGGGCGGCCGGGAGGACACAGGCCTGGACGCCATCCAGTGGATCAAGAGCGGCGTGAAGAACGGCGCCGGGGAGATCGTCCTGAACAGCATCGACACTGACGGGGTCAAGAACGGCTTCGACCTGGAGATGCTGGAGGCGGTGTGCGACGTGGTGGACGTGCCGGTGATCGCCTCCGGCGGAGCCGGGTGCGTGGACCACTTCAAGGAGCTGTTCCACGCCCTGCCCAAGGTGGACGCGGGTCTGGCGGCTTCCATCTTCCACTTCGGCGAGGTGGCCATCCCGGACCTGAAGCGGGAACTGGCCGCGGACGGCATCAATATGCGGCTGTCTGGGTTCTAGGAGGCGGGCCATGGAATACACGATCCGCGAAATACAGCCCCAGGACAACGCCGCAGTGGAGCAGCTGATCCGCTACTGTCTCACCGAGTTTGGCTTGAACCGTGAGGGCTTTGCCTGGGCGGACCCGTACCTGGGGCGGTTCTCAGAGGTCTACGACCGGCCGGGCCGGAAATACTGGGTAGCGGTGGACCCGGAGGGCAACCTCCTGGGCGGCACCGGCATCGGGGAACTCCCCGGCGCAGCGGGCGTCTGCGAACTGCAAAAAATGTATTGTTACCCCGCGGCGAGAGGCCGCGGGGTGGCCCACGACCTGATCCGCCCGGCGCTGGCGTTCGCCAGGGAACACTACCGGCAGTGTTATTTGGAGACCGCCCATAACATGGCGGCAGCAGAAAGGTTTTACCGGAAGCATGGTTTCCGGCTGCTGGATGCGCCGATGGGTGCCACCGGGCACTACGGATGCGACAAGTGGTATATTCTGGACCTCTAAGGGGGGCTAGGGGGCGCAGCCCCACAGTGCAAATCAGTAGGGGCCTCCGGCCCCTACCACCTCTTATTCTGTCTTTCAGTGCCCAGGGGCACCCTGGGGTACTTTTCCCACGCGGGAAAAGTACCCAAAAGGGCGCCAGCCCGTAGGGCTGGACCTCTAACTAATTTTTGTTAAGAGCAGATGGATGGTAGAACTAGGGGCCAGAGAAATCATTCATCGGGGGTGCCCCCTTGTTTTTCCGTAGTCTTACTGCTGGTTGCTCCGTTCCACTACGCAATTGATGGCTCGGTTCTGTTCGGGTGCGTGACGAAACATTTGTCAGTTGCGTAGTGGAACGGAGCAACCGGCAGTTGGACAAGTACAAAACCGACCAACGCACCCAATGAGCCCCTGCACCAGCGCTTCACTCTCCTTGGGGACATACTTGGGTAGCCGCAACATCCCATACACGGTCCCCGGTTCGGTTTAGGAAAAACCAGCCACAGGGGGAGCGCAAAATAAAAACAAAAAATAAGGAAAGATTCTCAAGAAAACCATTCCTGGTTTTCTTGAGCACGCTTTTGCCTACTTTTCCCGTGGGGGAAAAGTAGGCCAGGGGCGCACCCATCGGGGGTGCGCATCAGACCTGGTGGGGGCCGGAGGCCCCCTACCACACAAGGAAGGATTTATCTTTATGTTGAAAACAGAAGAATTAAAGTTTGATGCCAACGGCCTTATCCCCGCCATCGTGGTGGACGCGGAAAGCAAAAAAGTCCTGACGCTGGCGTACATGAACCGGGAGAGCCTGGAGATCTCCATGAAGGAGGGCCGGACCTGCTTCTGGTCCCGCTCCCGGCAGGAGCTGTGGCGCAAGGGCGAGACCAGCGGCAATGTGCAGCACATCGTCTCCATCACCGCCGACTGCGACCGGGACGCCCTGGTGGTCGCCGTCAACAAGGATGGCCCCGCCTGCCATCTGGGCACCGACTCCTGCTTCAACGATCTAGTCTTCGAGGGCAGCTCCCCCGCGCCCTTCTCCGTGGATGGGCTGTACGGCCTGCTCCAGGGGCGCAAGGAACAGCTCCCGGAGGGGTCCTATACCACCTACCTCTTCCAGAAGGGCCTCGACAAAATTCTGAAGAAGGTGGGCGAGGAGTCCACCGAGGTCATTATCGCCGGCAAGGGCGGGGACAAGCGGGAGACCGTCTACGAGATCGCGGACCTCATGTACCACGTGATGGTGCTGATGGTGGAAATGGGCATCTCCGTGGAGGACATCACCAAGGAGCTGGCCTCCCGCCACGTCATCGACCACAAGGTCAAGCAGGAAAAGATGGTATGACGCAGAATCTTCACACCCACACCGTCTACGGCGACGGGAAGAACACGCCGGAGGAGATGGTCCTGGGGGCCCTGGCCGCCGGGTGTACCTCCCTGGGGTTCTCCGAGCACAGCCCCCTCCCTGCCCCCATCGACCCCGACGGCTGGACCATGGCGCCGGAGGACGTCCCCACCTACCGCGCCGAGGTGCTGGGGCTGCGGGAGAAGTACCGGGAACGGCTGGCAATCTTCCTGGGGCTGGAGCAGGACCTGGACTCGCCCCCGCCGGGGGACGGCTATGACTACCTCATCGGCTCGGTCCACACGGTCTGGGCGGACGGCGTTCCCCTCAGCGTGGACGAGGGGCGGGACAGCTTCGTCCGGGCCGTGGGGGAGCACTTCGGCGGGGACTTCCTCGCCTTCGCCGAGGCGTACTATGGGCGGGTGGCACAGGTGGCCCGCACCGGCTGCCAGATCGTGGGGCACTTTGACCTGGTGACCAAGTTCAACGAGGGCGGCGCGCTCTTTGACGAGACGGACCCCCGCTACCGGGCCGCCGCCCTGTCCGCGCTGGAGGCCCTGCCGGTGAAGGACCTGCTGTTCGAGATCAACACCGGGGCCATGTCCCGCGGCTGCCGCACCACCCCCTACCCCGCACCGTTTCTGCTGCGCGCCATCTGCGGGCGCGGCGGCCGAATTTGCATCACCAGCGACTGTCACAGCGCAGGCGCTGTGGCCTTCGGCTTTGCGCAGGCACAGGCGCTGGCGCGGGAGTGTGGGTTCCGTGAAAGATGGGTGCTGACAGCACACGGGTTTCATGGGGAAAGGCTCTGAGCAGGGGGCTGGGGGCGCAGCCCCCTCGGTGCGGCGGCAGGGGCCTCCGGCCCCTAGCCAGTCCTGGTAGGGACCTCCGGTCCCTGCTGACCCTGGGTTACTTTTTGTGCAAACAAAAAGTAACCAAAAAATTGCTTAAGGGGCTGGGGCCCCTTAAGAATCCCCAGGGATGACGGTTAAGGGCAGATGGATGGTGGAACTAGGGGCCAGGGAAAGCATTCATCGGTACTGCTGATTTGTTTTTTCCGTAGTCTTACTGCTGGTTGCTCCGTTCCACTACGCAATTGATGGCGCGGTGCTATTCGGGCCGTATACGAAACATGTTTCTTCTGCGTAGTAGAACGGAGCAGAACGCAGTCGGACTCAGGCCGTATACGGAAATCTGCCAATTGCGTAGTGGAACGGAGCAACCAGCAGTCGGTCAACAAAACCGACCAACGCACCCAATGAGCCCCCGCACCAGCGCTTCAATCTCCTTGGGGACGTATTCGGGTAGCCGCAACATCCCATACACGGGACCCGGCCCGGTTTAGACCAACCCAACCACAGGGGGAGCGCAAAAGGAAACAAAAAATAAGGAAAGATTCTCAAGAAAACCATTCCTGGTTTTCTTGAGCACGCTTTTGCCTACTTTTCCCGTG
>CANQCS010000021.1 GCA_947589745.1 uncultured Oscillospiraceae bacterium | reverse complement strand
GTGACAGGGGAGTCGTTTTTTCTGGTCCTGCCATACTGCAATACAGCGTGTATGAACATCTTTCTCCAGGAACTTTCAAAACGGTATCCTGATGACACGATCCTCCTGTGCTGCGACGGCGCCGCCTGGCATAAGTCCGACACCCTTCGGTTGCCTGACAACATCAAGTTGTTCTTTCTTCCCCCATATACCCAGGAGATGAACCCTATGGAACAGATCTGGAAAGAGCTGCGCCGAATCGGCTTCCGAAATGAGGTATTCGCCACGTTGGAGAAAGTCGTGGACCGCCTTTGTGAGTCTATCTGCCCATACCATTCGCAACATCACCGCTCGCCCTTGGATTTTATCTTGTTTTTATTGAGGATTAGTATAAGTAAATGTTTTTGCAGTGATATCTTGTGGAAATTCCATTGACAAATGCCTATATATTGTGCTATACTTCCATTATCATTGATTTTTGTGCGTCTCCTTTTCAGGATAGCCGGACGGTGGTCCGGTGACGGAGTATTCCGATCAGCACACGTTGTTAAGTTTGTACGCATTGCCAGTGGAATTACTGCGCCTTGATGGCCAGTGACCACTGGCTTTTTGTATTTTGGGGGTTTCCCCCAGGGATAGCGGGAATGACTGCGTCCACCCATGAGGTGGAGAAAGCTGAGGTCTCAGTTTTCGGTCGTTCCCGCTTTTTTTGTTGTCCATTTGCCTGCGGGCTTTGGAAATACATCATTTTGAAAGGAGCAAAGACATGAGACGGCGTCGGAACTGGAAACGGAAAGGCAGGCCCAGACCCCTTCCGAAAGTGGAGCGGGGGAAGAGCCGGCAGGCTCAGAAGATCAAAATGCGGATCATGACATTTGAAAGGAGGAGGACGGCAGTTGGCACAAGGAGCGTACCAGCCGCTGGTGCTGGTGGACACAGCCAGCCTGACGCGGGAGGAGTGGCTTGAATGGCGCAGGAAGGGCATCGGCGGCAGCGACGCCGCGGCCGTCCTGGGCATCTCGCCTTTTCGGACAGCGGTGGACCTGTATTACGACAAGTTGGGACTGCCACTGGAGGACGGCGAGGACAACTGGGTGGCCAAGGAGGCAGGCGTTCTCCTGGAGGATCTGGTAGCCCGCATCTTCGCGCGAAAGACCGGTTTGAAGATCTACCAGCGCAAGTGTATGTTCCAGCACCCGGAACACCCGTGGATGCTGGCGGACCTGGACTATCTGGTGGAGCTGCCAGACGGCGGCACAGCGATCCTGGAGTGCAAGACCACCAATTATAACGCCCAGGGCAAGTGGGAGTATGACGGTACGGAGATCGTTCCGGTGTACTATGAGGTCCAGGGGCGGCACTACATGGCGGTGATGGATATTGACCGTGTGTACTACTGCTGCCTCTACGGCAACAGCGAGGATGAGGTCATCATCCGCTCCATTGAGCGGGACAGGGACTATGAGGCGGAGCTGATCGCTCTGGAGGAGGACTTCTGGAGGAACAACGTCCAGGCCCGGGTCCCACCGGCCTATACGGAGGACGACGGCGAGCTGATTATGGAGAGCCTGCGTCGCGTCTTGGGTCCGTCCAGCAAGGATGCGCCGCCAGTGCTGCTGACCCCGCCGCAGTCCGCCAAGGTGTTCCGCTATCTGGAGCTCCAGGAGGAGAAAAGCAGTCTGGCCGCGGAGGTAAAGCGCATTGGGGACGAGATGCAGCGCCTGAAAGCGCTCATCGCCGCTGATATGGGGACCAGCTGCAGGGCGGTCTACGAGGATGTGAGCGGGAATTATACCGTGACATTCGATTCCAGCCGCAAGCCCGTCGTGCGGAAGGACGACCTGCTGCGGATGAAGCTGGTCCATCCGGACATCTACGCGGAGTATGTCACTGTTTCCGAGAGCAGAAGATTCAACGTGAAGCGGGCCGCGCCCCGGGCGGCGTAGAGGAGGTGAGAGCATGAGCATCGTAGCGGCGTTCGACAAGGCGCTTTTCGTCAACAGCGCCAGCAAATACTGTGTCGTGCGGCTGAAGACAGCGGATATCATGATCCCGGATGACGCCAGAAGCCCCTATCGCTACGGAGACCATCTGATCCGCTTTACCGCGGTGGGCTATGACCTGCCCCAGACGGATGCGGTGAAGATGGAACTGGAGGGGACCTGGGTCAAGGGCAAATACGGCTGCCAGCTCCAGGTGGAGCAGTGGCGTGAGATCGTGCCGCCCACCGTCGAGGGTATCCGGGGATATCTGGCCTCCGGCCTGCTGAAAGGGATCGGAGAAAAGACGGCGGACGCCATCGTCCAGCGATTCGGTACGGAGTCCCTCTATATCCTGGAAAACCAGCCGGAGAAGCTGCTGGAGATACGCGGGATCACCAGGGAGCGCCTGGAGGAGATCCGGACAGGGTATGCCGAGAGCAGGGAGATGCGGGAGCTGATGATGCTCCTGGCCCCGTTCAAGGTGACGCCCACCACCGCCATGAAGATCTATGAACATTTCGGACCAGGCGGCGTGGAATTGCTTCGGAGAAGCCCTTACCGGCTGTGCCAGGTCTCTGGCTTCGGCTTCAAGCGCGTGGATGCGATCGTACAAAAATCGGGCGGTGAGCCACACGACCCCATGCGGGTCCAGGGAGCCCTGTTCTATGCACTGGAAAAGTCCAGAAGCGAGGGCGGGCATCTGTTCCTGGAAGCTGAGACGCTGGTGAAGGAGGCGCTGCTGCTTCTGAACGAGAGGATCTCGCAAGCCGGCCTTCGGATAGAGCGGCAGGAGGTAGAGCAGGAGCTGCGCAATATGGTCATCACCAACGTGGTGGTGTCCAACAAGGGCAACGTCTATCTGCCCCACGTGTTCGCCCAGGAGAGCGAGACGGCCTGCAAGATCGTGGATATGCTGCTGGAGGAGCCGGAGCCCGTGCGCCTCGGACCGGTCATGGAACGGGTGAAGGGCCGGCTGGGCATCGTCCTGTCACAGCGGCAGAGCGACGCGGTGCGGATGGTGTTCCGTCACGATCTGTCGGTCATCACCGGCGGTCCGGGTACCGGCAAGAGCACCATCCTGAAAGCGGTCATTGAGGCGTACCGGCTGCTGTATCCCAAAGGGACCATTTTACTGGGTGCCCCGACCGGAAAGGCCAGCCGCCGCATGGCGGAGACCACGGGGATGGAGAGCGCGCAGACCCTCCACAGCCTCCTGGGGCTTTACGGAGAGGATGCCGGATGGCAGAAGAAGACGGAATTGGATGCGGGCCTGATCATCGTCGATGAGGCCTCCATGATGGACATGTGGCTGGCCCACCAGCTCTTCTCGCGGATCAGGCCAGGGACGAAGGTGCTGGTGGTAGGAGACGCTGACCAGCTGGAGAGCGTAGGCGCGGGCAGCGTGTTCGGGCAGCTGATCGAGTGCGGCCTGGTGCCGGTGACGGTGCTGGACCAGATCTTCCGGCAGGCCGGGGACAGCCTCATCGCCTACAACGCCAAATTTATCAAGGAGGGCCGCGGAGAGCTGTATTACGGCGGGGATTTCTCCTTCGTCGAAGCAGGCTCCCAGGCGGAGGCGGCTGAGCTGATCCGGGACCTGTATCGAAAAGAGCTGACAAGGACCGATATGGACCAGATCCAGATCCTCTCCCCCTTCCGCAGCGAGGGGGACGCCTCCTCCAACGCGCTCAATGAGGTCATTCGTGCGGAGGTCAACCCGCCCGCGCCGGACCGCTCTGAGATCACTTTCGGCGGCAGGCTGTTCCGCCTCCATGACCGGGTGATGCAGACCAGGAACGACTACGACATCACGCTATACAACAGAGACGGAGAAGCCGTCTCAAAGGGCGTGTTCAACGGCGAGATCGGAATGATCCTCGCCATCAGATCCGGGACCGTTACCGTCGATTTTGACGGGCGGATCGCGGATTATCCGCTGGAGAGCCTGGGGGAGCTGGAGCTGTCCTACTCCATTACGATCCACAAGTCACAGGGCAGCGAGTATGAGACGGTCATCATCCCTCTGCTCCCGGCCCATAGGATCCTGCTGTCCATGAATCTTCTCTATACTGCCGTCACCCGCGCGAAGAAACGGGTGATCCTGGTGGGACAGAAGAAGGCGCTCTACATGGCGGTCCGAAAGCGGGGCCGGGGGCGGCGCAACACCCTCCTGGGGGAGCGCATCGCGCTGTACTACCGCGCGCGGACCGGTGGGACGGAAGAATTGAAAAATGCCGGTTGAAAAAAAGAGATACCTTGTGCAGAAAAAGCGCCGGGATCTCTTATTTATTTTATGAGAGGAGAATATTGCAATGAAGAACAAGGACACGCTGATCGAGAATGTGGCCGCCGCCAAGGAGCTGCGGAGAGTGCCGGGCTTTGACCCGCTGAAATTCCTCCGCAGGGCCACCTCCGCCACCGGAGAGAAGGTGATGAAGCTGGACCTGGCCTATAAGAAGCTGTGGTTCCGGCTGGCCTGCCCCAACGGGCGGACGCTCCTGAATCCCCTCCGCATCACGGACCAGATGGCCATCATTGAAGCGAGGCTCTATGCCAGCAAGGACGACCCCATGCCCATCGCCAATTTCACCTCCACGCAGATGGCGAAGGATGTGCCCGGCGGACTGTATATCCGGGCCGCGCAGGATGACGCGCTGAACGAGGCGCTGGACAATGCCGGCTTCGGCATCCAGCTCTGCGATGTGATCCAGGTATCGGATGGCAGCGGACGGGGTTCCGAGATCCCGCTGTCCCAGATAGACGCAGCTGCGAAGAGCGGCGCCCCCGTCGGTGTTCCTGATGAGGTTCCCCGGGAGAAGGCGGCTATCGCTCAACCTACGCCCAACGAGGCGCCGCAGCAGGCCGGAGGACAAATGGCGCCGCAGGCCGCGGTCGTTGCCGCCGCTCCGGAAGCGGCAGCGGAGCCGGGCGCTGCGGTGACAGAGGACACCGCCCCGCCGCCTGACGGGGAAATGACGGCGTCCTGTATTCAGGCCGCCGGGGAGGTCCCTGCCGGCCGGGAGATCCAGGAACAGCCGCAGGAGCATGAGGTGACAGCCTCCGGGAAGGAGTTTCCGGTGGAGAGCGACCGCGAGCAGGAGGCCGCTGCCAGAGAGCAGACGGGCTACACGGAGGATATGCCGGTGGAGGAGATCTGCCGGCGCATGTCGCTGGAGGAGGCGAAGACCGTGGTAGTCCCCATGGGCACCTGCAAGGGATGGACCCTGGGGCAGGTAGCGGCCAGCCGGCCCTCCAGCCTGAAGTGGTATGTGTACGGGTGCAAGGACGCCGGGAACATCCTGAAGGCCGGCGCTTCCCTGCTGCTGAACGATCTGGAGCTGAAGAAAGCCGGATGACCCGGCGGCGGGCGTACCGGACACCTGACGGGAGGAGGATCGTCTCGTGGAGTACATAGCGGACATGCCCTTTACGATCATGGACGTGGCCTCGCTCCTCCGCCTGAACATCAGGCGGAGGATGGCGGGCCAGGTGTATGTAGACTGCCCCATCTGCGGCGACCGCCGGGGAAAGATGAATATCAATCTGACAAAAGGCCTGTGGCGCTGCAACTACTGCGGCGAGGGCGGCGGGATGCTGGCTCTGTACGCCAAGGTCCACGGCGTCAGCACCTCGGTTGCCTATCAGGAGATCTGCGACGCCCTCCAGACCGGCGGCACAGCTCCGGCGCCGGCTGTTTCAAAAGAAATGGCGCAGATAGAGACCGTCCCCCAGTCGGAGCGGGCGGATGCGCAGACAGTACACCGGACGATGTCCGCCCTGCTCTCCCTGCTGACGCTGACGCCCGCGCACCGGGAACACCTGCGTACCAAGCGCGGTCTGACCGACGGGCAGATCGACCGGTTCGGATTCAGGAGCACACCGCCGCCCCAGCTCTGCCGCCACCTGACGGAGCGCCTGCTGGAACAGGGATACACGGTGCGGGGCATACCGGGCTTCTATATGAACGACAGTGGCAGGTGGACGGTCAAGTTCCATCGGAGAACGTCTGGCATCCTCATCCCCATCCTGGGGGCGGATGGCCTGATCCACGGCGCACAGATCAGGCTGGACCATCCTATCAAGAACAGGGACGACCCGCCGGAAAGATCGGGCACAAAATATCTTCCGCTGAGCTCCGCCAACAAGAACATGGGGACTACCTCCGGGAGTCCTGTTCATTTCATCGGGGACCCATTCTCCCGGGTAGTCTATGTGACGGAGGGAGCTCTGAAAGCGGATATTGCCCACGCCCTGACGGGCCGCACCTTCGCGGCCACGGCGGGGGCCAACAACACCGCCGGGCTGGACCCGCTGTTCGCTCTTTTGCGCCGGAACGGCGTGGAGGAGGTCATTGAAGCGGAGGATATGGACAAGTACCGCAACCAGGCGGTCAGCCGCGGCGCATCCAAGGTATGGCAGCTGGCGCACAAGCACGGGCTGGCGTGCCGGAGGCTGATCTGGGACCCCAATTATAAGGGGATAGACGATTGGCAGCTGGCGCTTCGCAGAGAAAGAGAACAGAAAAAGGAGGCTCAGGAAATGAAAACGGGACCGAAATACAGCCAGAAATACCGCGTGTACCAGCTGGACCTTAACGGAGTCAGGACATATCCCTTTGCGTTCCAAGGCATTGAGGCCATGCGGGCGGCAGGCTATGAGCAGCCGCCGGCGGAGGACTACGTGCTGGTGTTCGACGGGGAGATCGGCCACAGTGCGGATGACGGACGGGAGATGATCCTGGAGCGCATTTTTATCCGCTGCAATAATGATCTGCCCTCCGGCTATCGCGGGCACAGGCTGGCCGCCTCGGATGTGGTGGAGCTGTATGACAGTGAGCGGAGAGCGTTCTTCTACTGCAATTCGACAGGCTTCGTGCCTGTGCGGTTCGCGCCCGGTACGGCGGCTGGATCGAGGGAATGAACAGGAACTGCCATACCGCTCTCGAAGAGATGAGCGAGGCCTGCCGCGCCCTGGGCGCGGAGGTCCGCTATTACCCGGAGGACAACTATCTGACGGCGATGGTCTGGAAGGGATGGGACTGGCCTTACGACGAGGGGCCTGCCCGCGCTATCCAGCGGCAGATCCAGGAGAAAGCGGCTCAGTATCCGGGACTGGTGTGCTATTGCTTCGATCCATTCAGCACATTGGTCTATGCGGTGTGAGCGAACATGAGGAAAGGGACATGGGGAACGGCGTATGCCGGCCTGTGTCCCTTTCCGACTATTTGATCAAAGTGAGGAGATATTTTATCATGGGAGTCTTTTCAGAAAGAGACCTGGAGCGGTCATATGACAGGCCATTCGATGATGCCAGTGAGCCGGAGGCGTTTTCTCCATGGGATATGCCGCCTACGGATACGTCCCAGGAAAATGTGCCGGCGGCATTCGCGGATGACGCCCGGCAGCAGGCGGAGGCGGACGCCGCCCCCGCGGTGCTGGAACAGCTCAACCAGGCAAAGGATGCGCAGGCCCTCCAGAGCGGCCAGGGCGGCAATGAGCCCGATGACAGCGAGGATGCCAAGCGCAAGGCCCACGAGGAAGCCGAGGCCAGACGCAAGGCGGAGTGGGAGGCCAGACAACAGGCAAAACAGGCGGAGGAACAGGCCCAACTGGATAAACTGGCCGCTATGAGCGACAACGATGTGATGATGGCCTCCATGCAGCGCGTCAGCAAGGATACGGAGAAGCTGACCCGCCGCAATATGAAGGAGTGCGTTTCGGAGCATATTCAGACCATGTGCCTGGAGGACCCGGCCTTCGCACGGAAGACCATGCACCCCCGCAAGAGCATGATCCACTGTTTCCAGTATATCAGCCGGAAGGCCTGGGACTATGTACAGGATGAGATGAAAGCCAACGGTATCCAGCCGGGCCCCGGACAGCGAGCGTATGGGGCCGACGTCCCGGATGACCTCTGCTACCAGTGGGCTGTGGACTATTTCAATGATCCGGATGCCATGGAGGATCGTGGGGATGAGGAGAAATTCGTGCCCAAGCCATACACCGGCGGTCATAAGTCCCCATCCAGGGGCAGGGCGAAGGAGAAGAAAGAACCGACAAAGAAGCCAGAGGTGAAGAAACAGGAGCCTAAGAAGTCTGCGGCCAGCGGCCAGCTCACTCTTGGCGGCTTTACGATGCCGGAGGAGAAAGCGGGATGATCGCGTATAAGGGCTTTGGTCCCGGCATGGTCTGCCTGGGCTATCAGTTCACCATGGGACTCAATGTGACGGAAAAGGCCAACTGCGCCCAGAACGGATTCCACTGCGCGGAGGACCCGCTGGACTGCCTCTCCTATTACAGCGACATGGAGCGGTCCGAATACTATTTGGTGGACGCCGGCGGCGATGTGGATGAGGATGAGCGCGACTCCAAGATCGCCTGTACGGAACTGACCGTTATCAAGAAGCTGACCCGGGAGGAGTTTTTCCTCCACGCGCTGGCCTATATGGTGGATCATCCGGGACGGGGATGGAATTGTCACGTTCAGAGAGAGCAGGGGCGCGCCAGCCGCGGTTTTGCCGTCGTTCGCGGCGTTGATCCCATTGCCTCCGGCAGCAAGGGCGACATACTGGCCTTTGCAAAGGAGACGCCGGACACCGGAAAGATTGTCCAGGTAGCTATGGTTCGGGTAGACGGGAAAACGGTCCGGCCGGACCGGTGGTATGACACAGATCTGAAAGAGAGGAAGGAGGCTTAGAGCATGAACAGGAAAGAACTGCTGGGGATGCGCCGGATCATGGCCACGCCTAAAATGATCGAGGCCGCCCGGCAGGATGCTCCTCAAAGGAGAACGGTACGCACCTACTGGCAGACCTACTATGATATGCAGCGGAAATACCAGCTGTTCCTGCGCTGCCGGGTCGAAAACGGCATCCTGAAGGTCGCCCTCTTTTACCCGGATAGTCTGAGAATTGGAGGGCGTCTGCCGTCCTATGAGGTCTTCATTGACCGGGAGGCCCGGCGGTTTATCACCTATGACCGTATCAACAGGAAATGGCGGAAAGCCAAGGTGGACCGGCTGGATTGGCCGCAGTACATGCCCATGTATCCGCACGTCTGGATGACAGATGCGGATGCCAGGGCAGTGGCGGACTACCTGGGTTCAGACAAGCTGGGGTATGAAGCGATCCTCCACTACCAGCTGGATATCCGGCGAGAGGAACGGCAGCGGCGTTACGAGAGGGAGACGGCCAAGTGGGACGCGGACCTGGCTCTGACGCCGGCGCTCCCCAAGGATTGGGACCGCTGGGTGGATAAGGTGGGTATCCCGCAGAACTTTATCTTCTATGAGTACCGGAGGCAAGGCGCCAGGACGGGGTATTGCTCCTATTGCGAAGAGGATGTTCCTCTCAGGGAAAGGCCCCGTCACAATAAGAAAGGCCGCTGCCCCCGCTGCCGGCATGAGATCACCTACAAAGCGATTGGACGCCTGGGCCGGTGGCTTGAAACGGAGGAGGTCTGTGTCCATCTGATCCAGGCCAGGCCGGACGGCTTTGTCACCCGGGAGTTCTGGGCCAGCCGCCTGTACCACAAGGGGGACTACCGGCATCCGAAGGTATCCTGCATGGAGCGATGGCGCGTCATGTATGACGCGGAACACGATATGACGCCCCGCACCTATTACTGGGGCTGCTATAAGAACCTCTCCTATCGGTGGATCGCCGGAATGCCCAACTGCTCCTGGTTGGGACGCGACAGCATTTATATCAACCACGGCGGCAAGGCGGGGCGTGTCTATGGAAAGACGCTCCCCCATCTGGCCAGGGGCGTACTGAAGCATACCGGCCTGGCGGAGTGGATCTACCGGCATGGGCTCGTTGCGTATCCGGATAAGTACATGGCGGTATGCAGGAGGATCCCGGCGTTCGAAAAGATCTGGAAGGCGGAGCTGCCCAAATTGACGGAGGAGTGCCGGAACGACGCCCGTGGATCGCAAAAGGTGATCCCGGAACCGAAGGCCTCCAGCCTCACCAAAGCGCTGGGGATCGGCAAGAAGGAACTTGCCCTGATGCGCCGCTGCAATGGCGGTGTCATGTTCCTTCGGTGGATGCAGTGGCAAAAGCAGTGTGGAAGGGACATCCCGGAAGAAGCGCTCCAATGGTTCCTGGCGCAAGGAGTCGAGGCGGAGGAGTTGGATTTTATCTGGGAGAAGATGAGCCCGCTCCAGGTCTACCACTATTTGCAGCGGCAGACAGCCGGCAGCGGCGAGTCCGTGCGTCAGGTGATCACCACCTGGCGGGACTACCTCTCCATGGCCGTACAGCTGGGGATCGACACGGATGACGAGATCGTATACCGGGTGAAGCTGCTTCATCAGCGTCACGACGAGCTGGTGCTGCGCTGCAAGCGAAAAGACAAGGAGCGGCAGGCGCAGGAGGTACTGAAGAGGTTCCCGCATGTGGATGAGATCTGCCGGTCCATCCAGGAGAAGTACAAGTATGCCAACGACGACTATGCCATTGTCGCCCCCAATGGAGTGCTCGACATTATCGTGGAGGGGGATATGCTCAACCACTGTCTCCGGGGCAGCGACCGCTACTGGGACCGGATCGAGAAGCATGAGACCTATATCCTGTTTCTCCGCCGGGCCTCCGCCCCGGATACGCCGTATTACACGCTTGAGGTGGAACCGGACGGCACTGTCCGGCAGAAGCGTACCAAATTCGACCGCCAGGAGGACGATATCGAGGACGCGAAGAAGTTCCTTGCGGAATGGCAGCGTGTGATCGCCAAGCGGCTGACCGCCAGCGACCGAAAGCGGGCGGCTGTCAGCCGGGACCTGCGGGAACAGGAGTTTGCGCAGATGCGGCAGGACAACGTCATCATCCACACCGGAGAACTGGCCGGGAGGCGCCTGGTCGATGTGCTGACCGCCGATCTGATGGAGGCGGCATGAGCGGGATAGGCAGGGTGTGCCACAGCGGCGCACCCTGCCCATAGGAGCGAGAAAATGAAAAAACAGCGATTTATGTACCGTATCAGCGGATACCGCTGGGCGCCGGAGAGCTTTCGCGCGGCGAAATGGCTGGCGGTATCGCCCCACGCACCGGAAACACCGGTCGCACTCACACCGGCAGAGAGGACTGCCGTTGGCCTTTGCTTTGTGACCCGCGGCTACTGGGCCGCGGTGGGAGTGCTGAAGCACATAGAACGGGAGCGGGGACGGAACACCCGGCGGTACAGGACCTACGGCTTTCGGACGAAAGAGGACCCTGACCGGTTCCTCTACTGCCCGCAGATCTGCTGCAGAACGGATGCTGGCCTGTGTGAGCGGTCTGTTACCTATCAGACGGTGAAGGCCCAGCTTGCGCGGACAGGCGGACAGGTGGAGATCTCGGCGGGATGCGAGCTGGACGGCGCGTACCGTCCTGTCAACGTCAGGACACAAACATTGACAGCGGACCTCAGCCGGCCGTTGACGGTCTGGCTGGAGGCAGCATGAAAGGAGAAGAGGAATATGGAACACATGACCGTTGAGCAGCGCAACACCTTGGTGGAACAGTATATGTGGTGCATCGACAGCGTGATGCGTCAGAACGAGGCTCTGATCCGGGCGGCCCGCCTGGACCGGGACGACGTGTATCAGGAACTGGCCGTGCGGCTGATCCGCGCGGTGGAGCTGTACAAGCCTGGAAAGCGGTGCTTGAAGGGCTATATCTTCATGCAGCTGCAGTGTGAACTGCTCAACTGTAAGAGCCCCCAGAGGGTATACGGTTTTCGTGACGCGCCCTTCGCGCTGCGGAACGCCGTGGTGTCTCTGGAGGCGCTGGAGGCTGCGGTCCCCGATTGGGAGCTCAGCATAGCGGCGTAAGGAGGACATGATGAAGCAGCTTGGCAACCTGGCTGTTGTCTGCGCCCAGCGGCCCGACGTGCTGCTGCAGATCACCGGCGGGAAGGTGTCCCTCCATGTGGGGGACGGCCCGGGGCGGTCTGCGGTGGCAGCGGACTGGGACAATGACGCGGAGATCAGCCGGATGATACATGAACTGAATTTCGGCAGATATGCCAAGAAAGGATGGGAGAGGAAATGATCAGAAACCTGGCACAGCTCAAACGCACTCTGACAGCCGGTTCCCGCCTGGAGATCACCGCTCACTGGAAGACCTCCTGCGTGGGACAGGTCAGGCGAGTCACAACAGCGAATACCACCGGCTTCTACAGCGTGGTGGACGGCCAGCCGGAGCATCCGGTCAGCCAGGGCAACGGCGGCAGGGGCAGCGTCCTGTGGTGGGGCGCGGCGTCCAAATGGAGTTTCCGGGACGGCGTATGTACCAGATTTTTTGATGGCGGCAAGGAACGGCTCATGATGGCGTTCCGCGTTTTGGAAAAGGAGGCGGCATGATGGCACAGACAACGGTAGAACGGCTGCGGGACCTGACGAAGCTTCTGAATCAGTACCGCTACGAATACTACACCCTCAATGCGCCTACGGTCAGCGACGCGATCTATGACCGGCTGTGCGACAAGCTGGAGGCGATGGAGAAGGAGACGGGCATCCGTATGTCGGACTCCCCCACGCAGACGGTAGGCTACCCCGTTGTGGGCAAGCTGGAAAAGACCATCCACACGATCCCGCTGCTCTCGCTGGAGAAGACCAAGCGCATCGAGGACCTGGTCTCCTTTATGGGCAGCCGGCAGATCATGCTGATGCTGAAGCTGGACGGCCTGACGGTCAAGCTGACCTATGAGGGCGGCGTTCTGGTAGAGGCGGCCACCCGCGGAGATGGGAACGAGGGGGAAGTCATCACCCACAATGTCCGTGGCATCAGCGGCATCCCGGCACAGATCGATCATCGGGAACGGCTGGTGGTGACCGGCGAGGCGCTGATCCGGCCCAGCGACTTTGAGGCTCTGAAGGAGACCCTGCTGGATGGCGGCGGGAAACCCTATAAAAACGGGCGCAATCTGGCGGCCGGCTCCGTCCGGCTGCTGGATGCCGCCGTGTGCAGGGACCGCAGGGTCACATTTGTGGCCTTCCATGTGTTGGAGGGGCTGGAGACTTTGGAGACGAAGTCCCAGAAGCTCCAGCATATTTCCACGCTGGGCTTCCAGGTCTGCCGGTTCCTGACCAATCCCAGGACGCTGAACAGGAAGGACGTGGAAGATGGGGTGGAGTGGCTCCGGCAGTTCGCCCGGAAGAACGATCTGCCCATCGACGGGGTCGTGATGACCTATAACCAGGTGGCTTATGCCAGGAGCTGCGGGCGCACCGGGCACCACTACAAGGACGGCCTGGCGTTCAAATTCGAGGATGACCTCTTTGAGACGCGGCTCCAAACTGTTGAGTGGACGCCCAGCCGGTCCGGCGAGATCACTCCCGTGGCGGTCTTTGAACCGGTGGAGATCGACGGTTGTACGGTGTCCCGGGCCAGCCTTCACAACCTCTCGTTCATCGAGGGACTGGAGCTGATGCCCGGTAACCGTATCCTGGTCTCCAAACGGAACATGATCATCCCGCACGTGGAGGAAAATCTGGACCGCGGCGGCTTTGACATGGAGCGGCTGATCCCCCAAAACTGTCCCTGCTGCGGCGGGCCCACCCGTATCCATGTGAGCAACGGCACCAAGACATTGTTCTGCGACGATCCGGCCTGTGAGGTCCGGCGGCTGCGGCAGTTCGTCCATTTTGCCGGCCCGAAGGCCATGGACATTGAGGGGCTGTCCGAGTCCGCCCTGGAAAAGTTCGCCGCCCGTGGCTGGCTGCACACCTGTCTGGATATCTACCGGCTGGACGCGCACCGGGAGGAGATCGTCCAACTGGATGGCTTTGGGGCAAAGTCCTGGCAAAACCTATGGGATGCCATCCAGCGCAGCCGGGATACCACCTTCGAGCGGTATCTGATCGCCATGGACATCCCCATGATCGGGAACACCGCCAGCCGGACGCTCGCCCAGCGGTT
The DNA here is from genome assembly GCA_947589745.1 of uncultured Oscillospiraceae bacterium. GTDB lineage: Bacteria > Bacillota > Clostridia > Oscillospirales > Oscillospiraceae > Pelethomonas. The sequence goes on along the minus strand of CANQCS010000021.1, from coordinate 24,265 downwards.
CCACAGCAGTCTGGATGAGTTCGAGGATGCCGTCTGCCGCCGCTTTGACTTCCGGCAGCTTCCCGATTTCGGGGACACGCTGCATCAGAACATCTATCAGTGGTTCCAGAGCGAGGAGAATTGGAACAAGTGGATGGAACTGCGGGAGCTGGTACATATCGCTCCGCCCGCCGCGCAGGCATCCGGCGGAAAGAGCAGTCCCTTTGCAGGGAAGACCGTTGTGGTCACCGGAAAGGTGGAGCCCTATACCAGAACGGAGATCAACGCGAAGATCGAGTCTCTGGGGGCTCACGCGGGCAGTTCGGTGAGCGGCAAAACGGATTATCTGGTCTGCGGGGAGAACGCCGGCAGCAAACTGGACAAGGCCAGGGCGCTGGGCGTCGCAGTGCTGACGCCGGCGGAGTTCTTCCGGATGGCCGGGGAGTAATACTTTTTCTTGAAAGAAAAAGTATCAAAAAGAACTTTAATATCGCTCTCAAAGCGTTGCAATACCTACATTTCCCACACGGTAACGAAGTTTACTTCTCATGGGAAAATAGTATAAGCAATGCGGGGAGAGGGGGCGATCCCCCTCTCCCCCACGATATAAAGATTTGCAAAGGAGGCCCGCTGTGACAGATCGTGAAATACATACGGCCCTATATGAAAAGGCTTTTTCAGAACAGGAAGCGTACAGAAACTGGCTGCTGCGGCAAGATCCGGAAGAGATACTTGCCCACGCGGGGGAGTATACGGTGAGAGAGGACATCCTGTTGGAGCTGAAGTCCTGCCCGCCGGACAGGGAGACCGCTGAGCTCCTGTTGGCTTCGCCCGGCCTGCTGGCGGATCTCTACCACCGGTACTGCAAGATAGAGACCAGTTTTCCGGAAGAAATACGCGGGTGTATTTCTTTCGCAGCCAGCAGGATCAGGGAACGCGCTTCCGGCGGGGAGTGTCTGCTTCACTGGGAACAAAAATAAGATTTAATGGAGGTATCGATATGGTTCAACTGGATCCTTTGACGACCGCCTTTTATGACGTGATGTACCAATATCAGCTGCCCTTCACCCCGGAGGGCGTGGCGGCTAACCTCAACACCTGGCGTGAGAGCAAAACGCCCCTGGTGGAGCTGCTGCGCCGGCACCCCAACTGGAACGAGCGGGAGCTGGCCGTCGTATTTGATTTTTCGGAGGACCGTAAGATCGACCGCAACGCCGTGGACGAGAGCTGCTTTGAGATGACGCAGCTGGCGCAGATGGCCGGACTCCAGGGCAGCGAGCTGCAGGACTTCACCGCCGCTTTGGAAGCTGCCACAGCAGATCACGCCACGGTGCCGGATGCCGGGCGGCTGGAGACCATCCGTCAGCGTGGAGGCATCAAATGCGCCGAGGGACAGAAGGCCAGCCGGATCGTCAACCGGCTGTGCCTGCACTTCGGCCTGGACCGGTATGAGACGGATAAGGTGACCCTTGGCCCTGACGGCGCGCCGGTGACACGGAGAGTGAAGCCCTATCATGCGGCGTTCGCGCGGCTGGCGGACTCCCTTAATCCGGTCCGGATCCCTAAAACCGGTGTCCTGTCCGTCCACCCCTGCGACTTCCTGGAGATGTCCAGCAAGAAAAGCACCTGGAATTCCTGCCACAGGCTCAATGGCGGCGGTTATCGCGGCGGATGCCAGTCCTATATGGGCGACGGCGTCAGTATGATCTTTTTCACCGTGGACAACAGTATCCGGGAGAATTTCTATCAGGCCCCGCGGTTGACGCGGCAGATCTTCTGCTACCGGGACGGTGTGCTCCTGCAGTCCAGGCTGTACCCTGACAACAACAGCGATACGCGGAAGCTGTACCGGGGATTGGTACAGAGGACGATCGCGCAGTGTGAGGGAGCGCCTGATCTGTGGAAGACCTATACCGGCGCGGATGACGTCCGACCTTTCCTTCAGACTGCGGAGCGCTCGCTCCACTACCCGGATTATATCCACGGGTATGGTGTGGTATCTCTCCTGAAAGCTTCTTCCGGGAACAAGCCTCTGATGATCGGCAGCAGGACCCTTTGTACCTGCTGTGGACAGCCCGTTGCCCATCATGCGGATGTGAAATGCGGCGTATGCAGCGAATCTGTGGTCTGCAAAGAATGCGGCAGGACCGTCAGCAAATGGACGGCGCACTACCTGGACGGAGCGTATTTCTGCGGGGAGTGCATATCGCCCTGCGACTGCTGTGGAGAGCTCAAGCGGGGAGGCGAACTGCGGGCTGCAGTGAAGCGAGGCGGCCGCATCGTCCGCCTGTGTGAGCGGTGCTACAGCACGGAAACGGCCGGCTGCGCCTCCTGCGGCAGCCGGGAGATCTGCCGGATCATCGACGGCGGGCGGTTCTGCTCCCGTGCGGACTATGCGGCCGCCGCGTGACGGGGAGGTGCGGATATGTATCGGAAGGTCCTGAAGGGAGAGCTCGGAACGCTGGATCTTGAGAGCGTATTCCGTCTCTCCCAGGAGAACTTGAAGACCGCGCTGGTCTCGGAGCTGAAAGCGCTGGGATACCGCCCCAGGTCCCGGAAAGGATTCCTCTATGCTCCGGGGGAGGTCCCTGTCATGCTGATCGCGCACCTGGACACCGTCCACCGGCAGCTGGTACAGAGCATCTGCTACACCCCGGATGGAACGGTGATGATGTCCCCGGAGGGGATCGGCGGCGATGACCGGGCAGGGGTCTATATGATCCTGCGCATCCTCCAGGATGCCAACTGCCACGTCCTGTTTTGTGAGGACGAGGAGACCGGCGGCCTGGGCGCGAGAAGGTTTGAGCGATCCGGCATCCGGCCGGAGGTCAACTATCTGGTGGAGCTGGACCGGCATGGGGCCAATGACGCGGTCTTCTACGGCTGTACCAACCGCGAATTTGCCAGGTTTGTCTGCGGCTTCGGCTTTATGGAGAACAGAGGGACCTTCAGTGACATCTCCGTGGTCGCGCCGCACCTGGATGTGGCTGCGGTCAACATCAGCTCCGGGTACTATCAGGAGCACCGCCAGCACGAGTATGTGCGCCTGGACCAGATGGAAGAGAACATCAGCAGGGTCCGGGAAATGGTGCTGACGGCTGCGGAACGGTTCTCCTACAGAGGGTACCGCCAGTATGAGACCGCAGCCGGCAGGTCCCTTTGGGAACAGATGACGCTTCGCGGTATGGAATACAGGACTGGCGGGACCGGTCAGGCCATGATGGAACTGCCGGACAACGTTCATCTGTTGCTGGGGAACCACATGATTGGCAACGGACGGAACTACCTTGCGGACAGGAGCGGGAACATCTACCGCTACCTGCCGGAGCTGGAGGCGGCGGTGCTGATCGACGGGGTTGTCGCTTATACGGACAACGGAGAGCCCGTCGCCTTCAGCGGATGTGGCGCCCGGAATATCCGTGTCATGGAGTATGATGAGGCACTGGAGCTCCTGCGGGCGGGATAGTTGAAAAAAGACTGGATTTCAGGCAAATGATATGATAGAATAAACAATAAGCATAGGAGTGGATGGAATGGAACTGGAGACCACTATGGCGGAGAGCATCCGCGTGATGGATGACAAAGCGCGGTATGACGCGGCGTGCAAGCGCCTGTTGTCGGAGAAGATCATCCTGGCGTGGATCATGCGCTCCTGCGTTGAGGAGTACAACGGCTGCGATGTCAATGAGATCGCGGAGAAGTATATCGAGGGCCAGCCCCAGGTATCAGAGGTGCCGGTAGGCCCGGACGAGACGAATGCGGTGATCCGCGGCATGGCCGGAGAGGACGCCTCTCTGACGGAGGGCGTCGTGACCTATGATATCCGCTTTCTGGCCATCGCCCCGGTGTCCGGCGAGCTGATCCGCCTGATCGTCAATGTAGAGGCGCAGAACCGGTTTTATCCCGGCTACCCGCTGATCACCCGCGGCATCTATTACTGCAGCCGCATGATCTCCGCCCAGTACGGGACAGAGTTCACCGCCGCCAGGTACGGGCAGATCAAAAAGGTCTATTCGATCTGGATCTGCCTGGACCCGCCGAAGGACCGGGCCAATACGATCACGAGCTATTCCCTTGCGGAGAAGAACCTGATAGGAAATGTCCGCGAACCGGTCAGGAACTATGACCTGATGACCGCCGTGATGATCTGTTTGGGACCATCCGGCGGAGAGCGGGACGCCGGTGTCCTGCGGCTGCTGGACACGCTCCTGTCCTCGGAGCTGGCGGCGGAAGAAAAGAAACATATCCTGTCGCGGGACTTTGCGATCCCGATGACGCAGACTTTGGAGACGGAGGTGTCGCTGATGTGTGATCTGAGTAAGAGCGTAGAGGAAAAGGGTAAGAAGCAGGGCATCACAGAGACGCTCCTTGCCTCTATCCGCAACCTGATGGACAGCATGAGATGGACGGCGGAGCAGGCCATGGCCGCGCTGAAAGTGCCGGAGGAAGAACGGGCAAAGTATCTGGAGCTCTTAGGGAAACCGTGATTCTCGGAAACAGAATAACTTGACATAGCAGCAGGGCCGCCGGATTGTACCGGCGGCCCTTTTTTGACAAAGGGGGTTCACTGCGCTCTGCACCGCTCTTGGGAGCTAATGGTGCATAAACCCGACACGCGCTCTGCGAAAAAGTGTTTTCTCTACATACATATCGCCCCCAAAAACAATAAATGTGCCAGGATGATTTGTACAAACATACAAAATTTTTCAAATTCTCAATTCCTTGTCACAAAACCATTCTCTCTATACATATATTTATAGACGTTGTAAAACGGTAGTAATGATAGTTCTTCATCGGTTAACACATATCTTGCCCATTGGGTCGGTCGGCCCCCACGCTGAAGGCGACGGATACGGATTTCTTAATATGCACGATGCTATGAGTAGGGACGCTTATTCTTGATAAGGATGAAAGCATCGCTCACTGAATTAAGTTGAAAGGGGTGGTTATATCGGGAGAAATTCTCATTTAGAAGGTAGGGACAGAGAACTGGCGAAACAGATGGGACAGAAAAGAATGCATTGACCGAGGTGCTAGAACAAAAATAGACTAAATAATTGGAAAGGAGCATTTTGTATCATGGAAGACAAAAAAACAACTGTGCATGCGATTGTAACAAAAACGGCAAGCGGAAACGAAACCTTAAGTTGTTCATATGGAGACCCTCCCAGGCAGGTAGAAGTTCGTGCTGCAGCTAGTGTTGAGTTTAGTTATAATACGAGTACTGGAGCTATAACCAATCCTGGGGTTGCGAGATTCTCCTATTCAGTTGTGAATGCCGCTTCGCATGAGGGTATTTCAGCTACGCTGACGAGCGATACTATTTCGTCCAATCCTGAGAATACAATAGTTACGCATCACGTGGGTTATGCCGTAGAGTATCGAGGTTCTACAGTGGCGACTTCTACGATTGATGTAACGTGCACTGCTTAATGTAGTGCGCAGTGAAACGACTACTTGAAACTGCGCCGATGTATCAATCTCTCATAAATCAGTCTGCACAAGAGGTACAATCTAAAATTATTCCCAAAGTAGCCATAAGATTCATCGAAATAAATTTCCCAGTCGCTGGACGAATGCGACTGCCTGAGAAAGCATTCTGATTGAGTTTTGCGCGAAACAATAATCTTGTCAAGCAGGGCGGATTCCTCGGTTGCGATGCCAGCGCCGTGGAATCCGTCCGGCTCGTTCGGGCAGTGTAGCCGTTCAGCAACGAGGATTCTCCGTTCGAGAAAGAAAAGTTCTTACCGGATACAGAAAACGGATGGTTGATTGGTCGGAACGCTCTCTGGTGCGGCCGAGCCGCTTTTACCTTGGAGGCGAAACTGAAGCTGGGTCCACAGCAAGACCGGGGCGTATTTCCCAGTCAACTCGGATGCGTTGCGGCGCATTAAGGTGGCATTTATGTGACGGAGTATACCGGCTGAAAGACTGCGTCGCACAGAACTACGACTATGATCAATTTAAGAGGAGGCCTGACCATGCCCCTGATTACCGGAAAAACCAGAAAGATTTTAGCCCTGTTCCTGGCGCTGTGCCTGGCGCTGTCCCTGACAGCCTGCAGTGAGGACGAAAAGGAGGGCGACGGCAGCACAGAACAGCTCAGCGACACGGTCTACGTGCCGGAGTTTCTGGACCTGAGCGCGGCGGGAGAGATCGAGTCCCTCCAGAGTGCCTGCGCCATCGGCAATAGCGTCTTCGTCCTGGCAACTGTCACGGAGGAGGCCAGCGACTCTGTCACCGGCGACGCAACCAGCACCGCCCTGTTCCGCGTGGACACGGACGGGACAGTGGAGCGGCTGACCAACTACGAGCCCCTGCCTGTCCCCGAGGGCATGGATGGCTACAGCGATCCCGCGAGCATCGCGGCGGGGCCTGGGGATACTCTGTGGGTCACCGAGTACATGACCTACTACAAGTTGGACCTGCCGGAGGACTTTGACCCGGTCTATGGCAACGCATCGAATTATATGACTGGCTATACTGAGCGGAAAATGCTCCGCCAGCTGGACACCACCGGCAACGAGATCACCCGGCTGGACACCACTTACCTGAGCCGGACTCTGAACCCGGCCGGGACCGGTTTCTCCTACGGTAGCGACTTCAGCGAATACATCTTCGACGGCGAGGGGAACCTGTGGATCGTCGCGGGCAGCGGCCTGTGGGCCGTGGATAATGAATTGAACCTCCTGTTCTCCCTGTCCATAGACGGCGATCTGCCGGTGGTGTTGGGGGACGGCACCATCGGGAAGCGGACCAGCTACCTGGACACGCTCACCGGTACCTCCGGCTTCCAGCTCCAAGTGGCGGACGTGGAGAACCAGTCCTGGGAAACGGCCTACCTCCTGCCAAACGAGGCCTACACGGTGTACCCTGGGGGCGGAGACTACCTCTTTTACTACTTGTCCGGCGACACCCTCTACGGCTGCCGGGCTGACGCCGCCGTCCTCACAGAAAATGGCGATCTCCAGGCAGTGGGGGAGAAGCTGCTCAGCTGGATGGACTCGAATATCTCCCCCAGCAGCATTGTGTCCTTTACATTCCTCGCCAACGGGCAGGTGGCGGTGTTCACCCGGGAACAGGAGAACTGGGCCTATACAGTCACAAACACCTACGGTTTGGCGCTGCTCACCCCGGCCGAGCGGTCCTCCATGCCAGAAAAGACCATCCTCACCTACGGTGCCATGAACCTCAGCTCCAGCGACCGAAGCCGGATCGCGGAGTTCAACCGGAACAGCGACAAGTATCGCATTGAGGTCACCGACTACGCCAAGTACAACACCGATGATGACCCCACTGGCGGCATGAGCCGCCTCAGCACCGAAATCATTGCGGGAACGATTCCCGACATTCTTTCCACCAGCGGAATGCCTTTGGAGCAGATGGGGGCCAGGGGGCTGCTGGAAGACCTGTGGCCCTACATCGACGGCGACACGGAGCTGGGGGGGCGGGAGGCTCTGATGACCCGCGTCTTTGACGCGGCCAGCGACCGGGAGGGGCATCTCTACCAGGTGTTCTCCTTCTTCTACATCAACACAGCGCTGGGCGCGTCCTCTGCGGTGGGGGACCGGATGCGCTGGACCGTGGCGGACCTGGAGGACGCCCTGGCTAATATGCCGGAGGGCTGCGCCATCTTCAGTGATCGCGATACCGCCCCCCGCGTACTGAACGATATCCTGCGCCGGAACCTGACGGACTTCGTGAACTGGGAGACAGGCGAGTGCTCCTTTGACAACGACGAGTTCAGATCTCTGCTCCAGTTCTGCGCCCGGTTTCCCTACGACACCAGCGCCAGCTTGTCCGGGAATTTGTTCCAAGAAGATGCCATCCGCATTTACGAGGGCCGGCAGATGCTGATGCAAACCACCCTCATAAGATTCCAGGAGCTGCAGCGGAACAAGGCCGCCTTTGGCGGTAGCGTCAGTTATGTGGGCTATCCCATGGAAGACGGCTCCTGCGGCAGCAGTTTCTCCATAGGAAACGGCCTGGCCATCTCCAGCACGTGCGCCGACAAGGAGGGGGCCTGGAGCTTTGTGCGGCAGCTCCTTCTGCCGAATGTATCCAAGCGATACGCGGACTTGGACGGGGCCGAGCTGACAGGCGGTTGCCTCGACAACCCCGGCTTCTCCACGAACAAAGCGGACTTCGACTTCATCGCCAAGGGGGCCATGACTCCCGTGTACCAGAGGGACGCCCACGGCAATGTGGTATTGGACAACCACGGACAGCCCATAGAGAAGTCCTTCACGTCTTACAGCCTAGGCGACGGCCGGCGGGTAGAGATCATGTCCACCACCCAGGATGAGTACGACCAGTTGATGGCCCTCTACAACGAGATCGACCGGCTTGACGTCTACGACCGGCGCATCTACGACATCGTCAATGACGCGGCGGGCGGCTACCTGGCCGGGGACCTCCCCCTGGATACCGTCATCGCCAACATCCAGAGCCGGGTGGAGTTGTATGTCAACGAGCAGAGGTAAATATTCGGGAAATACGGCCGCTTTCTGTTTTGTTAGACGCTATTTAGTCTTCTTTGTCCAATTCTGAGAATACAATAGTTACGCATCAAGTAATTTTTAACGTAGAGCATCGAGGTATTACAGTGGCGACTTTTCGATTCTTGTAACGTAGGGCATAACGAAGGGCATCACAGAGACGCTCCTTGCCTCTATCCGCAGCCTGATGGACAGCATGAGATGGACGGCGGAGCAGGCCATGGCCATGCTGAAGGTGCCGGAGGAGGAATGGGAGAAGTATCTGGATCTCCTGGAGAAACAGTGATTCCCGAAACCTATATATCTTGACTTAGCGGCAGGGTCGCCGGATTGTACCGGCGGCCCTTTTTTGACAAAGGGGGTTCACTGCGCTCTGCACCGCTCTTGGGAGCTAATGGTGCATAAACCCGACACGCGCTCTGCGAAAAAGTGTTTTCTCTACATACATATCGCCCCCAAAAACAATAAATGTGCCAGGATGATTTGTACAAACATACAAAATTTTTCAAATTCTCAATTCCTTGTCACAAAACCATTCTCTCTATACATATATTTATAGACGTTGTAAAACGGTAGTAATGATAGTTCTTCATCGGTTAACACATATCTTGCCCATTGGGTCGGTCGGCCCCCACGCTGAAGGCGACGGATACGGATTTCTTAATATGCACGATGCTATGAGTAGGGACGCTTATTCTTGATAAGGATGAAAGCATCGCTCACTGAGTTAAGTTGAAAGAGGTGGTTATATCGGGAGGATTTTTTATTTAGAAGGTAGGGACAGAGAACTGGCGAAACAGATGGGACAGAAAAGAATGCATTGACCGAGGTGTTAGAACAAAAATAGACTAAATAGTTGGAAAGGAGCATTTTGTATCATGGAAGACAAAAAATCAAGTGTGGAAATTAAGGATGGAACGAGTAGTAATAGCAAAACAGAATGGTATTCATATGGAGACCCTCCCAGGCGAGTAGAAGTTCGTGCTACAGTTAGCGTTATGTTTACTTATGATGCGAGTACTGGAATTATAGCCGATTCTGGGACTCCAAGGTTCTCCTATTCTGTTGTGAATGCCGCATCGCATGAGGGTATTACAGCTACGATGACGAGCGCAACTATTGACTACGCAAATGGGCATAAAACAGCTATTCATCGCGTAGTTTATGCTGTAAAGTATGAAGGTAGCACAGTAGCGACTTCTTCGATAGAAGTAACGTGCAGTGCTCCTGCTATTTGAAACTGCGCCACTGTATCAATCTCTCATAAAACAGTCTGCTTAAAGTCGATGGACCGTTGAAAGGAACAATCCAGAAGTATTTTCGGAGCAGCTGTAAGATTCATCGAAACAAATTTCCCAGTAGCTGTATGAAAGCGATTGCATGAGAAGGCATTCCAATTGAGTTTTCGCACGGAACAATAATTTGTTAAGCAGGGCGGATTCCTCGGTTGCAACGCCAGCGCCGTGGAATCCGCCCAAGCCATGTAGCCGTCCGACGGCGGGGATTCTCCTTTCGAGAAAGAAAAGTTCTTGCCTGATACAAATAGTAGAAGGCTAATCGGTCGGGATGCCCTTTGGTAGGCCGGGCCACCCTCACCCCGGGGCGTAACTGAAGCTGGTCTCACAGCAGGACCTGGGCGTATCTCCCGGTCATCCCAGATGCGGTGCAGCGCGTTAAGGTGGTATTTACGTGGATTTACATGGCGGAGTAGTACGGCTGAAAGACTGCGTCGCACAAAACTGCGACAATGATCAATTTAAGAGGAGGTCCACCCATGTCCCTGATCGCCGGAAAAACCCGAAAGCTTCTGGCACTGCTCCTGGCCCTGTGCCTGCCGCTGTCCCTGGCGGCCTGCGGCAAGGACGAAAAGGAGGGCGACGACAGAACAGAACAGCTCAGCGACACGGTCTACGTGCCGGAGTTTCTGGACCTGAGCGCGGCGGGAGAGATCGACTCCCTCCAGAGTGCCTGCGCCATTGGCAACGGCATCTTCCTCCTGGCAACCGTTACAGGGAAGGAGGCCAGCGACCCTGTTACCGGCAGCGCAACCAGCACCGCCCTGTTCCGCGTGGACACGGACGGGACCGTGGAGCGGCTGACCAACTACGAGCCCCTGCCTGTTCCGGAGGGCATGGATGGTTACAGCGACCCCGCGAATATCGCGGCGGGACCTGGAGATACCCTGTGGGTCACCGAGTACATGACCTACTACAAGTTGGACCTGCCGGAGGACTTTGACCCGGTCTACGGCAACAAATCGAATTATATGACCGGCTATACTGAGCGGAAAATGCTCCGCCAGCTGGACACCACCGGCAGCGAGATCACCCGGCTGGACACCACATATCTGAGCCGAAAGCTGGCCCCCGCCGGGACCGGTTTCTCCTACGGCGACAGCACCAGCGAATATCTCATCGACGGCGAGGGGAACCTATGGACCGCGGCAATCACCGGCCTGTGGGCCGTGGACAGTGAGCTGAACCCGCTGTTCTCCCTGTCCCTGGACGGCAATCCGCCGGTGGTGCTGGGGGACGGCACCATCGGGACGCGGACCGGCTACCTGGACACGCTCACCGGTACTTTCGGCTTCCAGCTCCAGGTGGCGGACATGGAGAGCCAGTCCTGGGAGATGGCCTACATCCTGCCCAACGAGGCCCTTAATCTGTACCCCGGCGGCGGGGACTATCTCTTTTACTACATATCCGGCGATACCCTCTACGGCTGCCGGGCCGAGGACGCCGTCCCCACGGAGGGCGGCGATCTCCAGGCAGTGGGGGAGGAGCTGCTCAGCTGGATGGACGTCAACATCTCTCCCAGCAGCATCGTGTCATTCACTTTTCTCTCTAACGGGCAGGTGGCGGTGTTCTTCCGGGAACAAGAGGATTGGGCCTATCTTGAAACAAGATACACCTACGAACTGGCGCTGCTCACCCCGGTCGAGCGGTCCTCCGTGCCGGAGAAGACCATCCTCACCTATGGCGCCATGACCTACATATTGCCCGAGGAGTGGGACCGGATCGTAGAGTTCAACCGGAACAGCGACGAGTACCACATCGAGGCCATCGAGTACACCAAGTTCAACACCGCTGACGACCCCCTCGGAAACTACACCCGCCTGGGCGCCGAGATCATGTCCGGGACGATCCCGGACATTCTGTCCACCTGTGCCATGCCCCTGGAGCAGATGGGCGCCCGGGGGCTGCTGGAGGACCTGTGGACCTACATCGACAGCGACACGGAGCTTGGGGGGCGGGAGGCCCTGATGACCCGCGTCCTCGAAGCGGCCAGCGACCGGGAGGGGCACCTCTACCAGGTGTTCTCCTCCTTTAACATCGAAACGGTGATGGGCGCGCCCTCCGTGGTGGGGGACCGGATGCGCTGGACCGTGGCGGACCTGGAGGACGCCTTGGCCGGGATGCCAGAGGGCTGCACCATCTTCAGTGATCGCGACACCGCCCGCGGCGTACTGAGGAATATCCTGAGCCGGAACCTGAATAGCTTCGTGAACTGGGAGACAGGCGAGTGCTCCTTTGACAGCGGCGAGTTCAGGTCCCTGCTCCAGTTCTGCGCCGGGTTCCCCTACGTCATCAGTAACACCTCGTCCGGGAATGAGGGGGATAATGAGGTGACCCGCATCTACGAGGGCCGACAGATGTTGATGCAAACCACCATCAAAAGATTCTATGATTTGCAGGAGAACAAGGCGGACTTCGACGGCAGCGTCAGCTATGTGGGCTATCCCATGGAGGACGGCTCCTGCGGCAGCAGCTTCTATCCCAGAGACGAGCTGGGCCTGGCCATCTCCAGCACCTGCGCCCACAAGGAGGGGGCCTGGAGCTTCGTACGCCAGCTTCTTCTGCCCAATGTATCCAAACGCTACGCGGATCTGGACGCAGACGAGATGACCAGAGGTTGCCTTGAGCACTACGGCTTCTTCACCAACAAAGCGGACTTCGACTTTATGGCCAAGGGGGCTATGACTCCCGTGTACCAGAGGGACGCCCACGGCGACCTGGTGCTGGACAATCACGGACAGCCCATAGAGAAGTCCTTCATGCAGTACTCTTTCGGTAACGGCCAGCAGGTGGATCTCGTGTCCACCACCCAGGAGGAGTACGACCAGTTGATGGCCCTCTACAACGAGATCGACCGGCTCGACGTCTACGACGAGCGCATCTACGACATCATCGCCGACGCGGCGGGCGGATACTTTGCCGGGGACTTCCCCCTGGATACCGTCATCGCCAACATCCAGAGCCGGGTGGAGCTGTATGTCAACGAACAACGGTAAATGAAAAAGCGGTTGCTGTCTGCTTTGTCAGATGCTATCTAATCCCTCATGCTCACGGAGATATACCCCGATGTATCCAGCCAACGCTCTTCTAAAGACTGAAATGCTGGCACCAGTCTGTTCAGCTGGTCAGAAAACGTCTGATAACTGAGTAGCCACGGGAACCACTCCAGCAGATGCACCATTACAAATTCGTAAATTGTTTCCAGATCGAATCTCCGATGTTGGCCCCCTCACGGTAGACTGTGATACACTCATCTGCGTTACTATTGTCATAGACAGCGCAACAGAAAGTTATGAGATTTGTCTGCCATATCTTGCATTTTTGCTTTTTTGCGTTGTTCTGCTATTCTGATTTTACTTTTGGTTCGCATTACAAATAGGTGTGTAATCTGCTACAATAATCATGAAAGATAGATATCTTCTCATCGTGCAACCATAAAATGAAAGGGGTTGATTGTATGCCGCATCCTTTTATTCAGCTATTCAAAACACCTCGCAGCCAGTATGTGTACGATGCCAACAAAAACGAAATTCTTCCCGTTTCATCAGAGGCATTTTGCTTTCTGAGCAATTGCACGAGAGGCTCGGAAAATATTGAGACGACTTCACTAACGGAGATTAAGGAACTCCGGCAGCAGGGTTATCTGGCCACTGAGAGTGTTGTTCAAGATATTCGCCATCCGTATACGCCTTTTGTTGGCGATTTTCTGGACCGTAAGATATCCCAGATGACCTTGCAGGTAACACAGGGGTGTAATCTTCGGTGCAAGTATTGCATTTATTCCGAGGAAATTAACCAGCACCAGCGTTCTCACTCTAGCAAAAGCATGGATTGGAAAACCGCAAAACAGGCTGTCGATTTTCTGTATGCTCATTCCATCGACAGCGACCATGTAACCATCGCTTTTTATGGCGGAGAGCCGCTCCTGGCCTTACCTTTGATTCAACAGGTCGTAGCTTATTCCCGGGAACTCTTCGATGGAAAGGAAATTGATTACACAATCACAAGTAATGGAACGCTTCTGACTGACGAAATCATGCACTTTCTAGTTAATGAAAAAATCCATCTGGTAATCAGCCTGGATGGACCGAAGGAGATTCATGACCGAAACCGGGTGTTTGCCGGGGGTGGTGGTACATTTGACACCATTATGAAAAATCTTGGCCGACTTAAAGAGCTAGATGCGGAATACCACGAAAAGATTCAATTTAGTATGGTGATGGATCCCGCTAATGACTTCGACTGCATCAACGAGATTACTATATCCACAAAGGATTTCAACCAACATAACATTAACGCAGCTATTGTTGATAGAGAGTATGACGAAGAGGAAGCCGCTTTTTCAGAGAAATATATTTGGAAATTCCGTTATCAAAACTTTTTGGCTTTCTTATCAGTTTTAGGACGCTTTCCCCCAAACCGGGTCTCCGCTATTTCCAGAAGCGCTATATCATCCTTGATACAAGATGCGAGATATATAGATCTTTCTGGCCCCCTCCGGCAAATAGATGTACCTGGTGGACCTTGCATTCCAGGACAAATGCGACTGTTTGTTAATGTGGACGGAAACTTTTTCCCCTGTGAGCGCGTTAGTGAAACTTCGCCGGTTATGAGTATCGGTTCCTTGGAAACGGGGTTCAATGTCGAAAAAGCCATCTATCTTTTGAATGTAGGGGCTATTACCAAAGAAAATTGCCGCAACTGTTGGGCTATACGTCATTGCTCTAGCTGTGCCAAAAAAGCTGACATAGGAGAGGAAACGCTTTCCGCGCAATTTAAACTGTCACACTGTGAGTCAATTCGTCTTAACGCATATGTAAAGCTTCGACAGTTAATTCTGCTTAATGAAATCAACTGTCATTATAGTGATCAGGTACGGGAAAAGAAGAGGATGGCAAAATGAAAATTGAAGTTGCAGTTTTTCCTTTCCATGAGCGGATGCTTCCTTTTATTCGTCATTTCAATCAAGCTCAGGACGTATACCACATTTGTCAAGCTATCGCCTGGAGTGGTTCCGGGTTAAATGGCAGAGATGCAGCCTTTATTTGTTGTCACCCCAACATCGGTATTCCTGTTGTCTCCCCTACTGAAACAAAATCGTTTATAGGGTGGCAAATATTATTTGTAGATTGTGACGAATTAGAACGGTCTAGTGCGGCTTTCAACTCTTTTACGTTCTTTGAACAACTTCTTTCCAAGGGGAAGAAAATTATCGCAGTGGCTAAGAATAACAATTTATGCTCAAATGGCGAGTGGACGCCTCTTTGTCAAAAATACTCTGAGCAGATACAATTTTTCTCAGCCGCGGATGACGTAAAAGGGAAGCCCACCTCACAGAGTAGCGGATATAGTCTTCTCTCCGTTCCGGTGCTTTTGGTCGGTGGCCTAATTTCACAAGAAGATTGTTTGGAGGTCATTTTGGCTTTGCGCGAATCCTTTATGTGCCAAGGAAAAGTGGTTTCCTGTTTAACCGGTAGCAATATGGGACTTCTAATGGGAATGCACACTTATACCCATATTTTCGACAAGAAAGCCACACTCTCTGAGGAGGACAAAGCTTTGGTACTCAACCAAATGGCTCAGGACATTGTTCAAGTAGAACGTCCTTCTCTATTTATTGTGGAGGCGCCTGATCCCATGATGAAGTACAATAATGCAGCCCCGAATGGATTCGGCTTACAGACCTATTTGCTCTGTCAGGCACTGAAGCCCAATCTTCTCGTTTGCAGTGTGCCACCTGATGTAGCTGTAGCGGAAGGCTTCCTGAGTCTGATTAGCAAAGACTTTACAGCTCGGTACGGAGTACCCATCATGGCGCTCCATGTCAATAATGTGATGGTAGCCGCTTTCGACATAATTCGGTTGCACAAAGTCACCTGTGTCCACACCAACATTCCCGTAGCAGATATGCTTCGGAAACAACAGAGCAAGAATTGCGCTTTCCCGATTTTTAATGTGGTGTCGGAGGGAGCAGACGGGCTAGCCCAATTAATTTTGCAGCGGGAGGCATTACTATGGTAACAACAAAAGCTGACATTGAATCTCGAATTATCTCCGTCGTGGCTAAGTGTATCGGATTATCGCCTGATAAATTGGATACCTCTCTCTGGCAGGAACCCCTGACGGGATATGTTCTCAACTTGTTCGAAGTGGACTTGATTTATATCCTGTTTGAGATTGAAAAGGAGTTTAATATAAATATTCCTCCTGAATCCCTAGAACAGTATGGATTTAGTTCTATCAACGGTATTTGCTCCGTTGTTCAAGATGTTCTTGAGCACACTTGATGTTGCGATTACACAAGATTTGCAGTATACTATTCAGAAAGGATGACGTATATGTTCAAAGTTTCCAAAAAGCAAAACAATGACGCATCTGTTGAAGCCTATGCTTGTATATGTTCTTGCTTGCTCGCTTCGTGCAACTGCACTTGTACGTGTTCCTGTTCTTGTGGCGGTAGCAATGGAGTCTATGCAACCAATAGTGCGTCACCTAGTGATAGCGCATACAGTTCCGCATCCAGCATCGTCACCGAATCTATTTCGGCTAACAGCCAGGTGGCAACCCGCTAAAAATGCCTGATTTGTTCCTCCTTTTTAGCTTCTCAAATTTGTAATTACGTATAATCTATTACGCAAGTCTTGTGTATTGCGTGGCTCATCAGCGACGCCTGAAATAGGGCGTCGCTGAGAGTCATTTTTCTAGGAGGTGCTTCATGAAGAAAACCGTTTTTTTTCGCTCCGCCCTGCGGCAGCCTGTCCGCAGCCTGTTCATCCTCCTGTTGGTGGGGGTGATCTCTTTCGCGTTTGCCGCCCGTGTGGGAGAATACTCCCTGATCTCCCAGGAGCAGGAGGAACTGCTTCAGTATTACCGTTCTGTCGGCAGCCTGGTCCCGGTCGAAGACAGCGACAGCACGTACCTTTTGGACGGGGTGACCAGCTATCTGGAGCAAAACCCCTATATAGCCTATATGGACCCGCGGCACTCTGTCTCAGGGGTGATCCAGGACGGGTACTATAACGCAAATGCCGGCCCAGGCAGTTTTTGGATGAACGAGCGGGAGCCGGACGCCGAGAAGATATACCCTTGGGAGATGTATTTCTACGGGACCTATACGGGCGGCCTCATGGACAAATACATATTTATGTTTAATGTGGATGAAGTGATCGCGGGCTATCCGGAGTATGTCGCCCCGGATAAGACGGTCTGCCTCTATGCGCCTCCGGAGGCATTTGGGGATTATGTCACCGAGATGAAACTGGGGGCACGGTATCTGCTTCGGGCTACCAGAGAGACCACCGCAATGCAGTCTGTGGGGCTAGCCACCGTCGTCTCGTCCACAGACATGACGAGATTTGTCTGGCTGCCCCTGGCCCCGGATCTCCCCTGGTCCCTCCAGACTGACGGCAATGTGGACCTCTCCCTGCCGGAATACGCCACACTCGCCAACGAGATCAAGCAGTGCCATGACAACGCCTGTGCGCTGAGCCTGACGGCCACCGCGGATATGAGCACCATAGCCGCGATCCAGTCCGCTAACTACTATGAGAGCCGCTACTACCTGGTGGACGGGCGCTGGCTGGACCACGAGGATGACCTGGCCGGCAGCCGGGTCATCGTGATCCCCCACGGCCTTGCCCTGGCCAGGGATCTGGCGATAGGAGACACCATCACCCTCACGCTGCGGGATACCTCTTATGCGTACGATGGCCACTATTATGTGGACGGCACCGGCTATCTGACGGATCTGCAACCGATCGGATACGAGCTGTCCTCCCAGACCGAGACCTTTGAAATCGTGGGCATCTATGGCAGCACCCCATCTCCCGGAGGGGATCGCTGGGGCAGTCTCGTCAATCAATTTGCCTATATCCCCCTTTCGGTCTTCCCGGAGACATTCCACCCCGCTCTCGATAGTGACGGTACCCTTTTCTCCGGCCCATATACCCTTGTGCTGGATTCTCCCGAGCACGAGGACGCCTTCCTGGACGCCACAAGGGAGGACCTGGCGGCGATGGGGTACACCGTTACCTTCCGGGAGACCGGCTACCGTACTTTCAAAAGCGCCACGGAGGGTATCGGCGCCACCGCGCGAAGCAATGTGCTGCTCTTTGCTGTCATTGTGGCGGTGTGCTTCTGCCTGGCCTGCTTTGTCTACTTCCAATCTCGCCGGCGGGATCTGGCCATCAGCCGGGCTCTGGGCGTCCCCATTGGGAAGTGCGTCACAGCCTCAGCCCTGCCACTGGTGCTGACCGGCTGCGTGGGGATCGCCGGTGGGTCCGTTCCGGCATGGAACTACACCCAGGCCAACGCCGACCGCTTGGTCAGCACCCTGGTGGAGGCTGCGGGGGTCGAGGGAACGGCCGTCACCCTGAGCATGACCACCTTGGCCGCCCTTGATCTCGCTTTAGCTGCCGCACTGCTGGTCCTGGCCCTGGGCTCTGCTTGGTTGACCGCCAGACGGCCGGTCCTCTCCCAACTGCAGGGCGGAAGGACCAAGAGATAATACTTTTCCCCGAAAGGTCGTGATCTTGATGCTGCAACAGAAAAGAAACGGCGGGAGCGGCGCCATGGGCCGCTATGTCCTGCGCCACATCCTTCGCGCGCCGGGCAAAAGCCTGCTCTGCCTTGTGTTGGCCGGGGCCTTCATGGTGGGGCTCATGCTGATCCGGGTGTCCACCATTCGCAGCGAGAATGAGCTGGAGCACCTGTATACCACCACCACGGTCACAGCGGAGCTCATCAAAAACTCGTTAGCCCCCATCACCAGAAAGGGGATCACCTACACCGGATACGTCTATCCCTCCATCGTGGATGATCTGGCTGGCACCGGCTTCCTCTCCCACTGCTATGTGGAGGCGGCCACACAAGCGGACTACCTGATCCGGTTGGACGCCAGGGGAGGTGTGGTGGATGACCGGTACACAGTCGGCGACGTCACCCTCTATGGGGCGGAATATTCCCAGGAATTTCAGGAGCACCACGCCGACGCCGGCGGAGAGATTACTTACTTTGACGGCTGGGACGAATCGGTCTTCCTCCAGAGCTGGAATGACTGGCAGAGCGAGGACACCGCAAAGGTCTACCCCGCGGTGGTCTCCCAGAAGCTCTATGAGACGCTCCAGATGGAGGAGGGGGATCTGCTGCGGGCGGGCATCGCGGTAGACATCTCCGGTGAGCCCCCCAAGACGACCAGGGTCGTCACCAACCTCACTGTGGTGGGCACTCATCCAGGCAGCTTCAATATGGTGCTCCTGCCCATGGAGAGCTACCGGGAGGTGGCGGGAACAGACCCTAACTACCAGCGAGTCATCCTGACCATAGACCCGGCGAAAAACCACCAGCTGGATGAGTTCCGGGTCCGGCTCTCCGATCTTCTTCCCGAGGGCGGTGTGGTGCCCATCACCGCCGTCTACTGGGATCAGGAGCTGCGCCAGGCGATCGCGCCCATGGAGCAGGGGATCACCCTGATGAAGACGCTCTATCCCGTGACATTGGCCCTGTCCCTGATCGTGGCGGCGGGCATCTCCATTCTGCTCTCCCTGCTGTCGGCCAAGGAGGCCGCCATTCTGCGGGTGCTGGGCAACTCCAAGGCCCGATGCCGGGCGATCCTCTGCCTTCAGAACATCCTGCCCTGTTTCGTCGGCCTGGTGGCCGGCCACCTGGTGGCGGTGGTCATGGCCCACGTCATGCTGCCCACGGGGGATGCGGCCGGACTGCTCCTGCCCGCTCTGGGCAGGACAGGGCTCTATCTGATCTCAGCTGTCCTTGGCGCTGCCGTGGCCTCTGTTGCCATGACAGCGAAAGATCCACTGGAATTACTGCAAGTGAAGGAATAACACAAGGGGGTATTTCACGATGAGCATACTGTCTGTCAACAATGTAAGCTACCGTTATAAGAAGGGGGACCGGATGGCCCTGAATGGGGTCACCTGCGAGTTTGAGGCCGGGAAGGTCGCCGCCGTGGTGGGGCCCTCCGGCTCCGGCAAGACCACGCTGCTCTCCATTCTGGCCGGTCTGGACCGGCCCAGCGCCGGCTCGGTGATCCTGAACGGCGCCGATCTGTCCGCGAAAGATCTGGACCAGTACCGCCGGGAGGATGTGTCGGTGATCTTTCAGGCCTTCCAGCTGTTCCCCTTGCTCACTGTCATGGAGAACGTGTGCTACCCCATGGAACTGCTGGGTGCGGCCCAGAAGGAGGCCAAGGCCAAGGCCGGGGAGCTTTTGAGGAAAGTAGGAATCGGGGAGGAGAAATGGAAACGCTACCCAGCCAACCTCTCAGGCGGCGAGCAGCAGCGGGTGGCCATCGCCCGGAGCATGGCCTCCGGAGCCCAGGTGCTCCTGGCCGATGAGCCCACGGGCAACCTGGACGGAGAGAACAGCCGCAACGTGGTGGCGCTTTTGAGTAGGCTGGCCCACGAAGAAAACTACTGTGTGGTCATCGTCACCCACGACCCGGCCATCGCCGACGCCTCGGACACGGTCTACCGCATGGCTGACGGGGTACTGACAAGGGAGAGGTAAGAGATGGTCTGATTACCTAAGCGTAAGATTCAAGGACATACAGGCTCCCTTTTCTCTACCATGGGCGACCACCTTGTACATTCTTGGAGAACATCTTCTTTCTATACTTTGCTACGGTTGCTTTGCAATCTGGTCCTGCCTCTAGGTCGATTCTGTTTTGGGAAAGTATATCTTGGATGTTTTAGCGGGCGCTTCGGGGCAAATCAAGAGCGTACAACGCTGATTCTGTTGACTGGCACTCTCTGCCTAACTGGTATCTTTCGTTCAGCAATCCTGAAAGGTCAAACCTACATACGGTCTATAGCATGAACAGTTAACCAACTGTGAATTGACACTTTACATGATGAATCGGGCTGGAAATGCAAATATGCTCTTTTCCATAGTGGAGCTATTGATATTTTGGACAAGGCATACAGTTTTGGACTCGTACTTATCCCGGTTATTTTATAGCCAAGAAATAGGGCCATCCGGTGGACAATATCAAAAATTAGCCATAGTCAGAACATTTTACCGGCGATACACTGCTCTAGTGCTGGATGAGCCATCCTCCAACTTGGATTCAAAAGTGGAGCATGAACTTTTCAGAATCTAAAAAACTTACAGACGGGAAGACTGTCCTTTTACCTCCCACCGTCTGACCAAAGTATTTTGGCAGATTGAATTATGGTGTTGCAAAAAGGTAAAGTCCTGGAGCAGGGAACACACCAAGAACTGATTTAGGATAAGAGGATAATGGTCGTTATACGGAACTGTTT
This sequence comes from uncultured Oscillospiraceae bacterium, assembly GCA_947589745.1. GTDB lineage: Bacteria > Bacillota > Clostridia > Oscillospirales > Oscillospiraceae > Pelethomonas. The sequence continues at coordinate 3,214 of CANQCS010000021.1, read as the reverse complement.
CATTACCAGAGAAACATTATCAGACTGAATACACAGAGGAAGCTTTATGCTGATTGCTGTAATTGACGATGGCATTAATTTTCGCACCTATCCGGAACTTAAGGTGGAATACGATTTTGTGGTTGAAGAAAATGGGGTTATTCGTCCCCGTGGTGTAGATGATTCTTTTTCCGTTGACCACGGGACAACTTGCGCCCGTATCATTCACGCCTATGCACCTGAAGCTTCTTTTTGCTCTCTGGATATCTTCACTACCGAAAAATTTCGCACCAACATCAAACAACTCGTATCAGCCCTTCATTGGTGCTATGAGCAGAAGGTTCCTTTGATTCATTTGAGCGTGGGATCTACACGGCTTTCCGACTACGAGCCGCTTCAAAAAATAGTTTCCCGCATGCTCTGTCAAGGACAGGTATTGGTGGCGGCACACAGCAATAAAACTGTGTGCTATACGATGCCGGCCTGTTTCTCTGGCGTTTTGGGTGTCGTAGCGGATCCACAGCTTGTTAACTACGAATTCCGTGTAACGGACAACCTACAGCCAGATAATGTTAGCCTCATGGCATCTGCTAGACACAAACTAAGGAATGCGGACGGCGTACATGAAGAAACGCAACTGTCCAACAGCTATGCCGCACCTACCATTACTGCCTCAGCTCACGAGATATTAAAAAAACAGAATAGTTCTTTTCCACTGGCAGAATTTTGGAGAAAGCTGATACACATGAGGACTATTCCTGTAACCAGTTTGCGGCCGGACTTCATGGGAACATCCATTGTGTATGATCCAGCAGGATCTTTGACACATAAAAGAAAGCAATTGGCTTTCGAAGTATTAGGTTCCTACACAGACTCATCTGAATTTATAAATGCGTTGATAGCTGATCCTTGTGCGCCTGCCCTAATCATGCCTCCACTGCCTAGTTCTGACAATAACTTCTGGAACGAACTGCTGGAATGGTCAAAAAAGCGAATCGGAATCGTATGTTCTGGAACAGCACCACAGTGGGTCCGCGCAAATGCCTCCGGCCTTTTCTGGGATGAGCAAGTGCGGCAGACACTGGTACACAAATGTCACCAAGAAGCGGTCGTGGAGGTTCCAGTGCTGCAAGTTAAGCCGTACTGTGAAAAAGTTCTCCTTTTTATTCCAAAGTTAAAGCATTTCTTGGCGGCAAATAATATTGAGTGTCTTGCACTGTCTGATTATCCACAAAGCTATCTCTATGGGGTTGAGTGGCTTCTTGCTGATTACGAGCCGGAAAACATCATGGTACATCTCTGTCAGACAGCACATCCCGACATGATTCTGTGCATGTTGCATAGTCCGCTTTCCCGTGTAAGAGAGACTGCGACATTAATTTTTACCGATTTTGGTAAAGCCACTTTTGATACCGTATTGAATCAAGCGGTTTTCCCCTTCCAACCAACAGAAGAGGATTTTCGAGGATTACTTGAATGGATGACATGATGTATGACCACTCCGATTGTCCAATGCCTTTACCATTGACGCGAAATTCACTTTGAAATATCCGGCCGCCGAGACAGGGCATCAGTGGCTGATAGCTGGGGCAGAATGCATCTATATTTTTTCATGCGCAAGTCCTATATTATCCTGCACGGCCAACGCATGAAAAAAAGTTTCCATCCGCAATGTAGAAGTAGTAAAATAGTCTTGAGCGTGCAAAGAGCATGTGGACTATTTTACAGAGCTTACAGATCTGAGATAGCCGCGGAAGGTGGAGCACAATCTTTTGGAAATCGTGATTATGACGATTTACTCGATCATTGCCGGCTGCGATGTATGGGAAGATATCGTAGATTTTTGCCGTGTAAAAGAAACGTGGTTCAAAGAATCGCTGCATCTGAAGCTGAAAAACGGGCTTCCGTCCCATGATACGATGCAGCGGGTCTGGAGTATGATCGATCCGTCCGAGTTTGAACGCTGTTTCCGCAAGTGGGTGTCCTCTGTCTGTGGAGAGGAAGAGGGTGAGATCATCAGCATAGACGGAAAACCCCTCCAGCGGAGCGGTAGCCGGGAACAGAGCCCCGTCCATATGGTGAGCGCGTGGGCCAATCGGAAGCAGCTGGTACTGGGGCAGTATGCTGTGGAGGAGAAATCCAACGAGATCACAGCGGTCCCCGCACTTTTGGAGATGCTGGACATTGAAAACTGCGTCATCACGGCGGATGCCATGAGCTGTCAGAAGGAGATCGCGAAAAAGCTCATCGACAAAAAGGACGACTATGTGATCGGCCTGAAGGACAACCAGCCCAATCTGCGGCGGGACGCCGCCGCCGAATACTTTGCGGACGCCTGGAGGGACCCGCGGAACTACCCGGCGATCCAGACGATCAAGACGGTTGAAAAGGGGCATGGGGCGGGTGGAGCAGCGAAAATACTATCTGGCCGCGGACCTGGCCTGGCTCAACGAAAAGGAAGCGTGGAGCGGACTAAGGGCCTTTGGGGCGGTGTGCGCAACCGTGCAGACCGGAGAACGTACAACAGAGGAAACACGTTATTACATCACATCTCTGGATGATATAGACCTCTTTGCCAGAGCGGTCCGGGTGCATTGGGGAATTGAAAACTCTGTGCATTGGTGTCTGGATATGACGTTCCACGAGGACTATAATCGGACCAGAAAGGACCATTCCGCCGAAAACATGGCGGTGGTTCGGCATATAGCCCTGGATATTTTGAAGCAATATCCGGAGAAAATCAGTCTTGCAAGAAAGCGCCGCCGCTGTTCCTATGATAACGCTTTCCTAGCAGACGTTATGCTTTCTGTTCATGCGTAAGCCGTGTATTGGGGCTGTTGACAAAGTCGTATATTCAAAAAAATCTCCATTCAAATGTATTAAAATATTGGTGTTGTATTGCAATAGCTCTACAATCAGGTCGCATAAGTTTACCTGATTTTTTAAGAATGCACTTTGTCAACAGGTCCGTATTATCCTGTCAGGGTCAATTAACGAGTTAACAAAGGTTGAAATATTGCAATTTGAGTCCCATTCCGAAAAAGGACGCACAGAACCAGGCCCCCCGAAGCGGACCGAAAATCAAGATTGAAGATAAGACCTAAGAGGAAACAGGGGCAGTCACGAGATAGCCTTGGCGTTGGAGGATAAAGACAGCTTCTTCCACAGAGACCTCACGATGCTTGGGCGGACGGTCCGCATTGCGGTAGAGTTCCGGATTGTAAGGCTCGTTTTT
>CANQCS010000020.1 GCA_947589745.1 uncultured Oscillospiraceae bacterium | reverse complement strand
CCTGCCGCTCTCCCCGAGCGCCTCCTTGTCGCTATTGCTCTTTCTATTCCTGCTGATTCAAAGGGATAACCATATTTTTTGTTTCGTTTTGCGCTCCCCCTGTGGCTGGTTTTGTCTAAACCGGACTCGCTCCCGTTGTATGAGGCGTTGCGGCTACAGTGAGTATGTCCCCAAGGAGAGTGAAGCGCTGGTGCAGGGGCTCATTGGGTGCGTTGGTCGTTTTTGTTGACAAACTGCGTTCTGCTCCGTTCCACTACGCACGGGACAGATTTCCGTTGACGGCCCGACAAGAAACATCCATCAATTGCGTAGTGGAACGGAGCAACCAGCAGTAGGAATACGGCAAAAAACAGCACCCCCGATGAATGCTTTCCCTGGCCCCTAGTTCCACCATCCATCTGCCCTTAACGTCCCTCCAAACGGCCGGGATTCTTAAGGGGGCGCGAGCCCCCTTAAGCGCACTTTTGGTGACTTTTCCTGCGAGGGAAAAGTCACCAGGGGACAGCAGGGACCGGAGGTCCCTACCAGGACCCGGTGGGGGCGGAGCCCCTTGCACCCCGACTATCAGAAAGGAGTTATTTGTTATGCGAATCTACGGTTTGGTACAGGATTCTATTGTCGACGGCCCGGGCTTCCGGTTCTCCTGTTTTGTCCAGGGCTGTCCCCACCACTGCCCCGGATGCCATAACCCGGACAGCCATGACCCGGCCGGAGGCCGGGAGATGACTGTCGAACAGGTGGCCCACGAGTTGTTGAAAAACCCGATGACCGACGGCCTCACACTCACCGGGGGCGAGCCCTTCGCCCAGCCCGAGGCCTGCCTCGAGCTGGCAAAGGCCGCCCACGTCCACCACCTCAACGTGTGGAGCTACTCCGGCTGGACCTTCGAGTACCTCCGGGATCAGGGGACCGAGGCCCAGAAAGCCCTCCTCCGGGAGCTGGACATGCTGGTGGACGGCCCCTTCGTCCTGGCCGAGCGGACCCTGGCCCTCCCCTGGCGGGGCAGCCGCAACCAGCGGGTCATCGACGTGCCCGCCTCCCTGGCCTCCGGCCAGGTCGTGATAAGGCCGGACTAGGGTTGTAGGTCGATGGGGACCGGCGCGTCCAGCGTCAGGCTGTCCGGCGTGACTTTGCAGTCGTAGGCGTAGACGCCTACCCCGCTCCTGGCTGCCGCCCGGAGGGCCTCGCCGAAGGCGGGGTGGGTGGCGTCGTTGGGGCGGAAATGGGTGACGCCTTTCATCTGGATGACGAAGAACACCGCCGCCCGGTGCCCCGCCTCCACCGCCCGGATGAGGCCCCGGAGGTGCTTCACCCCCCGCTCCGTGGGGGCGTCCGGAAAGCGGGCCTCGCCGTCCTCCTCCAGCGTCACGCCCTTCACCTCCACCAGGTACATCCCTTTGGAGTCCTCCAGGCGGAAGTCGAAGCGGGAGTCCCCCCAGGTGAACTCCGGGCGGAGGGCGGTCAGGCCGGGCAAAAAATTCCCACCGGCGGCCCACTCCCGGAACACCCGGTTGGGGGCCTGGGCGTCCATGTTGATGAGCAGGTCCCCCTTCTCCACGGCGATGAGGTCGTACCGCGTCTTTCGCGCCGGATTGGCGCTGCGCTCCAGGTAGACCCTGGCCCCCGGCGTCAGCAGCTCCCGGCAGCGGCCCGTGTTCTTCACGTGGCAGGTCTCCTCCGCTCCGTCCAGCTCCACCTGTGCGATGAAGCGGTTGGGCCGGGAGAGGAACGTCCCCGCCCGCACATCCCGGTATTCCATGGCCTCTCCCCCTCTCTCGCCCCGCATCATACCACACCGGCGGGGAAAAGGGAAGATGGGAAAAAACTATGGAAATCTTGTGGGAAATGTATGGGAAAAACTATTGAAATTCCCGGTGCTCTCTGATATAATTGGGTTAATTTCGCGGACTGGGAGGCGTTTGTCTCCTGCGGAGAAATACAGCGCGGTACCGACCCCTGTCCGCCGGTCCCGCGCAAACATTTATGAAGGAGGAAATCCTGCATGCCTGAAGTGTCCAATCTGTTCGTCGTGCTGATGGGTATCGGGACCGTCTTCTTCGGCCTTGTCTGCATCGTCTTTTTGACCATGGGCATGAGCGCCCTGCTCAAAGGGACGGAAAAGCCCGCCGCAGCGGCTCCCGCCGCGGCCGCGGCCAGTGCAGCTCCCGCCGCAGCGGACGTCATCCCCAACCGTCAGGCCATGATCGCCGCCATCTCCGCCGCCATCGCGGAGGAAGAGGGCACCGATCTCACCGGCATCCGCATCCTGTCCATCAAAAAACTTTAATGATCGAGGAGAGAAAAGAGCTATGAAGAAGTACAGAGTGAACGTCAACGGCACAGTCTATGAGATCGCCATCGAGGCCATCGACGGCGCCGCCCCCGTGGCCGCCCCCGCCCCTGCCGCTGCCCCCGCGGCCGCCGCTCCCGCCGGCGGTGAGAAGGTCACCGCCCCCATGCCCGGCACCATCCTGGCGGTCAATGTCGCCAACGGCCAGGCCGTCAAGAAAGGCGACGTGCTCTTCATCCTGGAGGCCATGAAGATGGAGAACGAGATCATGGCCCCCTGCAACGGCACTGTGGCGGGCCTCAGCACCAGCAAGGGCTCCTCCGTGGAGTCCGGCACCCTGCTGTGCGTGCTCTCCTGACGCCTGTCTCTGGGAGGATACGTACATGGAAGCTATCTTGAGATTCGTTCAGGAGACCGGCTTCTACCGCATCGCCACCGGCGACTTCAAGGTGCTGATCATGATGGTCATTGCCTTCGCCCTGCTGTATCTGGCGATCGTCAAGAAGTTCGAGCCTCTGCTGCTGCTCCCCATCGCCTTCGGTATGCTGATCACCAACCTGCCCGGCGCTGGGATGTACCACGAGATCCTGTTCGCCGGCGGCCACGTCAACTGGTCCTTCTTCGGCGGGGCTCCCATCACCCAGGAGTTCCTCAATGAACTGGAGGCCATGGGCGTGTCCGAGGCGGTGCGAAGTACGGTCCAGGTGGGCGAGACCATTTCCGTGGGCCTCATTGACGTCCTCTACCTGGGCGTCAAGCTGGGCGTCTATCCCTGCCTCATCTTCATGGGCGTGGGCGCGGGCACCGACTTTGGTCCCTTGATCGCCAACCCCAAGACCCTGCTCCTGGGCGCTGCCGCCCAGCTGGGCATCTTCATGACCTATGTGGGCTGCCGTGTCTCCGGCCTCTTCAACGCCGTGGAGGCCTCCTCCATCGGTATCATCGGCGGCGCCGACGGCCCGACGGCCATCTTCGTCACCTCCAAGCTGGCCCCCCACCTGCTGGGGCCCATCGCCGTCGCCGCCTACAGCTACATGGCCCTGGTGCCGGTGATCCAGCCGCCCATCATGCGCCTGCTCACCACCAAGGCCGAGCGCCAGATCGTCATGCGGCCTCTGCGCTCCGTGTCCAAGCGTGAGAAGATCATCTTCCCCATCATGGTCACCGTGTTCGTGGCCCTGCTGGTGCCCTCCGCCGGTCCCCTGATCGCCTGCCTGATGCTGGGCAACCTCTTTAAGGAGTCCGGCGTGGTGGAGCGTCTGAACAAGACCGCCCAGAACGAGCTGATGAACATTGTCACCATCTTCCTGGGCATCTCCGTGGGCGCCACCGCCACCGCCACCACCTTCCTCAGCCTCCAGACCATCGCCATCATGTGCATGGGCGTCGTGGCTTTCGGCTTCGGCACTGCCGGCGGCGTCCTGCTGGCCAAGTTCATGAACCTGTTCCTGAAGGAGAAGATCAATCCTCTGATCGGCTCCGCCGGCGTCTCCGCCGTGCCCATGGCCGCCCGCGTCTCCCAGGTGGAGGGCCAGAAGGAGAACCCCGGCAACTTCCTGCTGATGCACGCCATGGGCCCCAACGTGGCCGGCGTCATCGGTTCCGCCATCGCCGCCGGCGTCCTCATGGCGCTCTTCGGCTGATGAGAACGGAAAGGAGATAAACGATGGAAAAATTCAACTTCCTGTCTGATAAGCCCCTGCTGATCACGGACACCATCCTCCGCGACGCCCACCAGTCCCAGGCCGCCACCCGCATGACCATCGGCGACATGCTGCCCGCCCTGGAGATTCTGGACTCCATCGGCTACTACTCCCTGGAGTGCTGGGGCGGCGCCACTTTCGACGTGTGCATGCGCTTCCTCAACGAGGACCCCTGGGAGCGGCTCCGCACCCTCCGCAAGCACCTGCCCCACACCAAGCTGCAGATGCTGTTCCGCGGCCAGAACATCCTGGGCTACAAGCACTACGCCGACGACGTGGTGGACGCCTTCTGCCGCAAGAGCATCGAGAACGGCATCGACATCATCCGCATCTTCGACGCCCTCAACGACGTGCGCAACCTGGAGCAGGCCATCAAGTCCACCAAGAAGTACGGCGGCACCGTGGAGGCCACCCTCAGCTACACCATCTCCCCCATCCACAGCGAGGACTACTTCGTGAAGATGGCCAAGGAGCTGGAGCAGATGGGCGCCGACACCCTCTGCATCAAGGACATGGCCAACCTCCTGCTGCCCATGGACGCCTACAGCCTGGTCAAGCGGCTGAAGGAGAGCGTCAATATGCCCATCCACCTCCACACCCACAACACCACCGGCACCGGCGACATGGTGTATCTGATGGCCGCCGCCGCCGGCGTGGATATCGTGGACACCGCCCTCAGCCCCCTGGCCAACGGCACGGCCCAGCCCGCCACCGAGTCCCTGGTGGCCACCCTCCAGGGCACGGTCCGCGACACCGGCCTGGACCTCAACAAGATGAGCGACGCCGCCGTCCACTTCCGCAAGGTGGCCCAGCGGCTGAAGGACACCGGCGCTCTGGACCCCAAGGTCCTGAACGTGGACACCAACACCCTGCTCTATCAGGTGCCCGGCGGTATGCTCTCCAACCTCATCAGCCAGCTGAAGCAGGCCGGCAAGGAGGACAAGTACTACGAGGTGCTGGCGGAGATCCCCCGTGTCCGCGAGGACTACGGCTATCCCCCGCTGGTCACCCCCTCCAGCCAGATCGTGGGCACCCAGGCCGTGATGAACATTATCATGGGCGAGCGGTACAAGACCTTCACCAAGGAGTCCCGCGCGGTGCTGAAAGGCGAGTACGGCGCCCTGCCCGGCAAGGTCAACGAGGCCGTCCGGGCCAAGGCCGGCATCAAGCCCGAGGACGTCATCACCTGCCGTCCCGCGGACCTGCTGGAGCCGGAGCTTGAGAAGTACAAGGAGGAGTACAAGGACCTGGCCAAGAGCGAGGAGGACGTGCTGTCCCTGGCCCTCTTCCCCCAGGTGGCCCCCAAGTTCCTCAAGTGGCGCGACGGCCCCAAGGAGCCGCCCAAGCCCGCCGCTCCCGCCAAGCCCGCTGTCGATCCCAACGCGGTGCGCGAGCTGTACGTGGACGACAAGAGTATTTAATTCTTTTTCTTGAAAGGAAAAGAATCAAAAAGAACTTTATTCTCGCTCCCAAGGCGCTGCGGCATCCGCATTCGCCGCACGGTAACGATAATATCGTTCTGAATGTTAGCAACAAAAAGGCTGTCCTTCCGAAAGGAAGGGCAGCCCTTTTATGCTCTGTTATATTTTCCGCCGGTAGAGGTGGATATCGAAGCCGATCTCCGTGGCGAGGCCGGTCAGCCGCTCCAGCCGCTCCACCCCCGCTCTGGGCGTCTTCCAGGCGTAGGGGGTCATGCGGAAGAGAGCCATGACATCGGCGCTGTCCTCCAGGGCGGCGGTATAACGCACCGGCGTGGCCCCCAGGAAGTCAAAGCCGGGGTACTGCTCCACCTTCACCGGGTTCTCGTAGGGCCGGTCGTAGAGGACCTCCTTCATCTGCCACAGGTGCCGGGCGGAGGGGACCACGTAGAGGAAGTGCCCGCCGGACCGCAGCACCCGTGCGAACTCCTCCGCCGCCAAGGGGGAGAAGACGTTCAGTAGCAGGTCCGCGCAGCCGTCCGGCAGGGGCAGGCGGTAGGCCGAGGCCACGGCGAACCGGCCCTCCGGCAGCCGCTTCGCCGCCCGGCGGACGGCGAACTTGGAGATATCCACCCCGGCCATACAGGGCTCCCGGCCCGCCGCGGCGAGGGCGGCGTGGACCCCGGCGGTGTACCAGCCCTCGCCGCAGCCGCTGTCCACCACCATGGGGGCGGGACAGCCCTCCGTCAGGTGTACGCAGAGCCGCTGCAACGCCTCCCGGAGGGGCAGGTAGTAGCCCTTCTCCAGGAAGGCGGCGCGGGCGGCCACCATCTCCCTGTCGTCGCCGGGGGCTTTGGAGTGCTTCTTGTCTGGGGGCAGGAGGTAGGCGTAGCCCTCACTGGCCAGGTCGAAGCTGTGGCCCTTGGGGCAGCGGAGGGCGTTCTCCCGCCGCGCCAGTGGGGACGCGCAGATGGGACAGCGGAACAGTGTCATGGGGTCGCGCTCCTTTGCTTGGGTCTTATTCAAACTGAGAGGCGTACATGCGGTAGTAGGCGCCCCTCCGGGCCATCAGCTCCTCGTGCTTTCCCTGCTCCACCACGTCGCCGTGGTCCATCACCAGGATGTGGTCCGCGTGCTGGATGGTGCTGAGACGGTGGGCGATGACGAAGCAGGTCTTGCCCTTCATCAGCTCTCCCATGGCCCGCTGGACCTCCTGTTCGGTGTGGGTGTCCACGTTGCTGGTGGCCTCGTCCAGGATCAGCATCCGGGTGTCGTAGAGCATGGCCCGGGCGATGGTCAGGAGCTGCTTCTGGCCCTTGCTGATGTTGCCGCCGTCCTCGCTGATGACGGTGTGGTAGCCCTCTGGCAGGCGCATGATGTAGCTGTGGATGCGGGCGGCCTTGGCGGCGGCCACCACCTCGACCATGGTGGCGTTCTCCTTGCCGTAGGCGATGTTCTCGAAGATGGTGCCCCGGAAGAGCCAGGTGTCCTGGAGCACCATGGCGTAGGCCCGGCGGAGGCTGTCCCGGGTGAGGCCCCGGATCTCCTTTCCGTCCACCAGGATCCGCCCCTCGTCCACGTCGTAGAAGCGCATGAGCAGGTTGATGACCGTGGTCTTCCCCGCCCCGGTGTGGCCCACGATGGCCACCGTCTGCCCGGGCCGGGCGGTGAGGCTCAGGTCCCGCAGCACCGGCTTGTCCGGCAGGTAGCGGAACGCCACGTGCTCCGCCCGCACGTCCCCCTCCGGCCGGGTCAGGACTTCTGCGTCTGCTATATCTGCCGCCTCCTCCGGCTGGTCCAGGAGCTGGAACACCCGCTCGGCGGCGGCCAGGGCGGAGTAGATCTCGTTCATGATGTTGGCCACCTCGTTGATGGGGCCGGAGAACTTGCGGGAGTAGAGGACGAAGGTGGAGATCTGGCTCAGGTTCACGATCTTCCACAGGTACAGCACCGCCCCCACCAGGCCGATGGCGGAGAGGCCCAGGTTGTTGATGAGGTTCACCGAGGGGCCGGTCTGGGCGCCCAGGGTGTCGGCGGCGCAGTAGGCGTCCGCGGCGGCGTGGTTGATCTCACTGAACTCCTCGCACACGCCGTCCTCGTGAGCGTAGGCCACGATGGTCTTCTGGCCGGTGAACATCTCCTCCACGAAGCCGTTCATGCGGCCGTAGGCGGCGCTGCGCTTGGCGTAGAGGGGCCGGGTGCGGCGACCCATGTACCGGGTGAACAGGATCGACGCCGGGATGGTGGGCAGCATACAGACCACCAGGGGCAGGGACGTGACGCACATCATCAGGAATGCCCCCACCACCGTCACCACGCTGGTGAGGATCTGCACCACGTCGGTGGAGAGGCAGGTGGACACCACGTCGATGTCGTAGGACACCCGGCTGATGATGTCGCCGGCCTGGTTGCGGTCAAAATACTTCACCGGCAGGCGCATGAGCTTGTCGAACACGTCCTTGCGCATCTTCTTCGCCACCCGGCGGCTGACCCGCATCATGCCCTGGTTCACCAGGAAGCCCAGGAGGTTGCCGCCCACGTAGGCAATGAACATCCATCGGGCGTAGAAAAACACCCGCTCAAAGTTGACGTTTCCGGGTCCGGCCTCCGCCTCGCCGATGGCCTTTCCGGCGAAGGAGGGGCCCAGGAGGCTGCCGATATTGCTGGCAAAGGCGCACAGCAGGAGGACGAATACCACCCAGCGGTACTCCGCCAGGTAGCGCAGAACGCGGCGCAGGGTGCCGCGGGCGTCCCGGGGCTTGGCCCGTCCGCCCCGGTCTCCGGGTCCAGGCATATGACTTCCCTCCCCTCTTATTCTAAAGCGCCCATCTGGGCCTCGTAGATCTCCCGGTAGGCGGGACAGGTCGCCATCAGGCTGGCGTGGCTGCCGTAGCCGATGCAGCGCCCGTCGTCCAGCACCAGGATGTTGGTCATGGACTGGATGGAGCTGACCCGCTGGGCCACCATGATGGTGGCGGCGCTGCGGTGGCGGGCGAAGATGGCCCGTCTGAGGGCGGCGTCGGTGCGGTAGTCCAGGGCCGAGGAGGAGTCGTCCAGAATGAGGATCTCCGGCTCCCCGGCCAGGGCCCGGGCGATCAGCAGCCGCTGCTTCTGGCCGCCGGACAGGTTGGCGCCCTTGATGTCCGCCATGTACTCCAGGCCGCCCTCCAGCTCGCCGATGAACTCGGCGGCCATGGCGTCGGAGACGGCGGAGAGGATGGCGTCCTCCTCCAGCCCCCGGCCGAAGTCGATGTTCCGGCGGAGGGTGTCGTTGAAGACCATGTCGTTCTGGAATACCACGCCGAACTTCCGGTGGAGCTCATCCTTGCCGTAGGCGCGCACGTCCCGGCCGTCCACGTATACCGCCCCCTCCTCCGCGTCGTAGAAGCGCATGAGCAGGTTCAGGATGGTGGTCTTGCCGCAGCCGGTGGGGCCGATGATGCCCAGGCTCTCCCCCCGGCGGATGGAGAAAGTGATATCGTCCAGGCACTTCTCCCGCTCCCCTCCGGCGAAGCCCTCGTGGCTGGGGTCCGCGCTCTCGCCGTAGCGGAAGCTGACGTGCTCAAAGCGGATGTACTCCTCCCCCTCCGGCCCGGCGGTGTCCGCCAGGACCAGGGGGCCCTCCAGGGCCTGGAGCACCTCGTCGATGCGGTTGGCGGAGGCGGAGGCCTTGCTGAGCATGACGAAGATGCGGTTGACGCCCATGACGCCGTTCATGACCATGTTGAAGTAGGTCAGCAGGGCCAGGATGACGCCGGGCTCGATCTCTCCGGCGTTGACCCGGTAGGCGCCGAAGATCACCACCAGGGTCAGGCCGGTGTTCAGGAACAGCTGCATCAGCGGGGACGGGATGGCCATGGCCATACCGGCGCGGATGTCGCTGGCGGTCATGGCGTCGTTGGCCTCGTCGAAGCGGCGGCGCTCGTAGGACTCCTTGGTCAGGGCCTTCACCACCCGGATGCCGGTGATGTTCTCCCGCATGATCCGCACCACGTCGTCCAGCCGCTCCTGGACCTTGTGGAAGAGGGGGATGCCGAAGCGGGAGATGCCCACGCACACCGTCACCAGGATGGGCAGCATGACCACCAGGATCATGGCCAGCTGCCAGTCCATGGTGAGGGCCAGGATCACGCTGCCCAGCAGCAGGATGGGGGCCCGGATGCAGAGGGTCTGGATGGCCCGGACGCAGTTCTGCACGTTGTAGCTGTCGCTGGTCATGCGGGAGATTAGGCTGGGCAGGGCGAAGGCGTCCACCTGGGCCCCCGTCAGGTTCACCGTCTTCCGGAACAGGGCCTGCCGCACGTCGTAGGCGATGTTGTGGGCGTTGTCCACGGCCCGGGAGTTGGCGACGACGTTCAGCTGCCGGGTGGCCAGGGCCGCCGCGGCCATCAGCAGTCCCCACAGCAGCACCGGCCCCAGCCGGCCCAGGGGGACCACCTCGTCGATGAGGTGCTTGAGGATATAGGGCAGCGCCAGCTCCGTCATGGTGCCCAGAAATTTGACAACAATGACCCAGAGCACGCTGTTCCGATACCGGTTCAAGGACCGGAAAATGAGGCGCAAAGGATCTCCTCCCTTTCAAATGCGATTCTTCCATTAGAACCATATATCGTTACCGTGTGGGAAACAAAAGACTGGCAGCATTTTGGCAGCGATGTTAAAGTTCTTTTTGATACTTTTTCTTTCAAGAAAAAGTATCAATGACCATAGCGCCCCCTATTTTACCTGATTTATGACAATCTGTCAATTTCCATGTGGGCAAAACGGCGGAGCTTTTTACAGGTTTTCTGAAAATAGGGCTTGCATTTTTTCGTGCCGCGGCTATAATGGGGAATGACAACCGAATCGGATCATCTTCAGGGCGGGGTGCAAGTCCCCACCGGCGGTAGAGTCCGCGAGCGCCGCGAGGCGTTGAACCGGTGTGAGTCCGGTACCGACAGTGACAGTCTGGATGGAAGAAGATGTGCGCATACAGGTCCGGCGCGGCCCCCTTGGGCGGCTCCGGGACCCCGAAACAGCGCGCTGCCGCCCTTTTTCGAGAGACGGCAGCGCGCTGTTCGCGTCCACTTTGAGGATGGCTCGCCTTCGGACAATTTGAAAGGAGCGTATCTGTCATGTCAACCAAATCCGCACAGCACACCCGCCGCGTCGCCGTGGCCGCCGTCCTCAGCGCGGTGGCCGCCGTCCTCATGTTCCTGGACTTCCCCATCCCCTTCCTGATCCCGGCCTTCATCAAGATGGACTTCTCCGAGCTGCCCGCCCTACTGGCGGCCTACAGCCTGGGGCCCCTGTGGGGCGTGGCGGTCTGCCTCGTGAAAAACCTCATCAACCTGATGTTCACCTCCACCGGCGGCGTGGGCGAGCTGGCCAACTTCCTGCTGGGCGTCTGCTTCGTGGTGCCCACCGGCCTCATCTATAAGGCCAAGAAGACCCGGGGCGGCGCTCTCCTGGCGGCCCTGGTGGGCGCGGTGTGCATGGGCGTGCTGTCCATCCCCCTGAACTACTACCTCACCTACCCCATCTACATGAAGTTCATGTCCCTGGACGACATCCTGGCGGCGTACCAGCAGATCCTTCCGGCGGTGAGCAGCCTGCCGGCCTGCCTGGCCGGCTTCAACATGCCCTTCACCATCCTCAAAGGCCTCCTGGACACCGCCCTGGCCTTCCTGATTTACAAGCCCCTCTCCCCCCTGCTCCACCAGTAATTCTTTTTCTTGAAAGAAAAAGAATCAAAAAGAACTTTCACACCGCTCTCAACGCGCCGCGGCACCATCTTCCGCCGCACGGTGACGGTGGATCGTTCTGGCGGAAGGACCGTATGGAGAAAATGGCGTGCTCCGCGGCCCGCACCCGCGGTACTGCATGTACCTTCGTAGAAAATGCGGCTGGCAGGCTTTGGCCCTGCCGGCCGCATTCTGCTGCCGCTAGTGGGCCGGATTTTTCTCACTTTGGTCTCCGCCTTGACAACCGGCGGAAAAGGGATATAATGGATGAAACAGGCCGCCGGAGCGTCACAGCTGCGTTCCGGCGGCGGATGGACAATACCGGCGGCCCGGACGGGGCCGCCGCAACATTTGTAAGGAGGACATTGGATGAAAATTGGTATCGTTGACGTGGGCGGCGGCCTGCGGGGCATCTACGCCGCCGGGGTGTTGGACTACTGCCTGGACCAGGGCATCCGGTTTGACATCGGCATCGGGGTATCGGCGGGCAGCGCCAACATCATCTCCTTTATCGCGGGACAGGCCCGCCGGAACTACCCCTTCTACGTGAAGTACCCTTTCCGGAAGGAATACATGAGCGCCGGCAATCTGCTCCGGAAGGGGTCCTATCTGGACCTGGACTATATCTATGGGACCCTGAGCGTCACCGGCGGGGAGAACCCTCTGGACTACGAGCGCTTTCTGGCGGACCCCATGTGGTTCCTGGCCGTGGCCACGGACGCCCGGACCGGCCTGCCCAAGTACTTCACCAAGAGCGACATTCCCAAGGACGATTACAGCGTTCTGAAGGCGTCCAGCGCCATCCCGGGCGTCTGCCGCCCCTACCGGGTGAACGGAGTGCCCTATTTTGACGGCGCGCTGGGGGACACGATCCCCATTGAGAAGGCGTTCCAGTGGGGCTGCGACAAGGTGGTGCTGCTCCTGACCAAGCCCAGGGACGTGCTGCGGACCCCGGACAAGGACCGGAAGCTGGCGCAGCTCATCCAGCCCCGCTATCCCAGGGCGGCTGAAAAAATGCGGCAGCGGGCGGACTCGTACAACCGGGGCGTCGCCCTGGCCAAGGAGTATGAGGCCCAGGGGCGGGTGCTCATCGTGGCGCCCGACGACACCTGCGGCGTGGACACGCTGAAAAAGGACAAGACCGCCCTGCACAAACTGTACAAAAAGGGCTATGCGGACGGGCCTCTCATCCAGGCGTTTA
Organism: uncultured Oscillospiraceae bacterium; assembly: GCA_947589745.1. GTDB lineage: Bacteria > Bacillota > Clostridia > Oscillospirales > Oscillospiraceae > Pelethomonas. Next base: position 26,178 of record CANQCS010000020.1, on the reverse strand, counting down.
TCGGGGCCGCCGGGGAGTCCGGCGGCCCGGAGACGCCCTGAAGCGCCGCACCCGGCGCCGGCCTACCGGGGCTGCTCCGCGAAATAGCGGGCCGCGGCGTATTGGTAGCGCTGCTCGAACCGGGCGGCGGCCTCCCGGCTGATGCGCCGGAACGGCAGGAGCATGTCGAAAGCGTGGACGGCGGTGGGGTAGATATCCGCCTCCGCCTCCACCCCGGCCCTCCGCAGGGCCGCGATGTAGTCCAGGGTCTCCCGGTAAAAGGGCTCCCCGGTCCCCACAAAGGTGTAGGCCGGGGGCAGGTCCCGGCAGTCGGTCTGCCGGGCGGGGGCGGCGTAGACGGGCACGTCCTCCCCGCCCCACAGCTCCCCCAGGTACGCCCGCCAGCCCATGTGGTTGCGGCGGGTGTTCCAGACGAAGCCGTGGTTGTCCCGGGAGCTCTCCGTGTCCCGGTCGTCCATCATGGGATACAGGGGCATCTGAAAGGCCACCCGGACCTCTCCCCTGTCCCGGGCCAGCATACACACCGCGGCGGTGAGGCCGCCTCCGGCGCTCTCCCCGCCCACCATGATCTGGTTGGGCGCGATGCCCAGCTCCCCGGCGTGGTCCCTCAGCCAGACCAGCGCGGCGTAGCAGTCCTCCAGCGCCGCCGGATAGGGGGCCTCCCCCGCCAGCCGGTACTCCGGCGACAGCACCACCGCGCCGTATTTCTTCACCAGTGGCAGGGCCCGGGACATATATACCATCCCCGCCATGCCGGTGACGTAGCCTCCGCCGTGGATCCACAAAATGCCCGGCGGCCTCCGGCCGGGGACCGGCTCCGCCGGACGCAGAAGCAATGCTTTTATCTCCCGCCCGGCGGACGGGATGGTCCGTTTCTGGACTTGATATCCCCTTGACATTGCCCGCGCCTCCGTTTCTATGCCGCAGGATGGCTTTATGTTCTTTGTGATCTTGATACAAATAGAAAACCGGGATCTATCTTCTCTGCCATGCCAGCGCTCTTTCATCTAGGCAATCCAAATCATGAAACAGCGAATATATCTCCCGCTTACACTTTTCACAAGCATACGCAATAAATTCATCAGCCATTTCCTTTGTGAAGAAGAATGTTGTACCGGTCAAATGGCTTTGGAAGTCAGCTTTCATATCAGTAAGAAATTCATAAATCGAAAAAGAAGCTAATTTATTCAGAGGTTCTTCCTCAAATGAAACAGGAACCGTAATGGTATTTGAAAGCGCATATTTTTGGATCACATATTGATTGATCAGTGCGTAGTCATTATGTAATCTTTCGACATTTCCCGATGGTAATGGATCCCACTGATACTGATCATACACAAAATCTCTAAAAAATAGATCCTGTACCAAATGAAGATAGTAGCCAAGATATAAGTCATCTTCAAGAATTTTGGGAAGAAAACCGGAACGGAAGCCTGTCAAATCATATGTTTTTTTCATTCCATCGTTGATGCAGATTTTCAAATGACTATTTCCACTTGTTGCAGCATCAGGCAAAACGGAACCAAGCGCCAGTCTGTTTTTATCTTTGTATTCATATTCCTTTGATATGAGATCTGTTATTGCCAGATGGATCATCCTTGAGGCCATTCCCATTTCCCCCCTGCGATCCCGATTTGCCTTTCATCGTTTCGATCAAAGTAACTCTGTAGCGAAAGCATGATATCACCTTTTGACTTTCCTTGTCCCTTGCAGCAACGTCCGCAAGATCATACCCAATCCGGCGATACCATGATAAAATATGTCCCGGGAAATGTCAACCGGGCGTCCGCCCCGCCGTCTTCTTCCCTGCAAACAGCGCGGGGCATATCTCTTTCGGGAGGTCTCCCAACCATGAGACGGAAACCCACCGTTGTCGCCTGTGTGGGCGACAGCATCACCTACGGCTTCGGCCTGAAATTCCGCTGGCGGGACAGCTATCCCCGTGTGCTGGGACGGCTGCTGGGCTGGCGCTGCCGGGTATACAACTATGGCCTCTCCGGCCGGACGCTGTTGTCCGGCGGGGACTGTCCCTACCGCAGCGAAGAGATCTACCGGCGCTCGCTGGAGCGGGCCGCCAGCGTCTATCTTCTCATGCTGGGGACCAACGACTCCAAGGCCCGCAACTGGGACCCCGAGGCGTTCCCCCGGGAGTGGGAGCAATTTGCCAGGAGCTACCTCGCTCTCCCGAACCGCCCGACGGTCATCGGGATGCTGCCCCCCAGGGCGTTCTCTGTAAACGGGGAGCCGGTGGCCTACAGCGTTGACGCCGCCGTCCTCCGGGACGGCGTGTGCCCGGGTGTGCGGGCCGCGGCGGCCCGGCTGGGCATTCCGGTCATCGACCTGTACGCCCTTACGGCGTACCACCCGGAGTGGTTCCAGGACGGCGTCCATCCCAATGCAAGGGGCTGCCATGAAATGGCAGCCTGCATTGCGGGGTTCCTAACCGGAGAGAATATTCTATAATGGGGGCAGGGGCCTCCGGCCCCTACCGGGCTAGTAGGCACCCTGGGGGTGCCTGCCATCCCCCGGTGACTTTTCCCTCGCAGGAAAAGTCACCAAAAGTGCGCTTAAGGGGGCTTTCGCCCCCTTAAGAATCCCTCCGGGATGACGGTTAAGGACAGATGGATGGTTGAACTAGGGGTCAGAGAAAGCATTCATCGGGGGTGCCGCCTTGTTTTTTCCTTATTCTTACTGCTGGTTGCTCCGTTCCACTACGCAATTGATGGATGTTTCTTTTCGGGTCGTATACGGAAATCTGTCTTTTGCGTAGTGGAACGGAGCAGGACGCAGTCGGTCCCGAGCCGTATTCGGAAATCTACCAATTGCGTAGTGGAACGGAGCAACCGGCAGTTGGACTAAGGAAAACGACCAACGCACCCAATGAGCCCCCGCACCAGCGCTTCAATCCCCTTGGGGACAGACTAGGGTAGCCGCTTCGCCCCTATACACGGGACCCGGCGCGGTTTAGACAATACGGGCCACAGGGCGAGCGCAAAACAAATCAAAAAATGTAAGGGGGTCCAGCCCGTAGGGCTGGCAACTTTTTGGGTACTTTTTGTTTGTACAAAAAGTACCCCAGGGTGCGCGGCGAAGCTGCGACAAAATAAAGAGGTGGCAGGGGCCGGAGGCCCCTACGCACAGCATTTGGATTTTCGCCGGGGTTGTCGAGACCCCTCCAAAAATTAACAGTTGCGCCTGCGGCGCACCTGTTATGGGGGCTGCGCCCCCGCAGCCCCCGCCCCCGGCGGGGGCAATTATTTTTTGTTTTTGCCGATATTCCCTTGACGGGAGCCGTCGATTTGTGTATCATGTCAGTGTGGTTTTTAGCGGTTTTCGCCGGAAACCAGTTTACATAAAGTTTCAGCCTGTGACAGCTGGGAAGGATATGCTTTGGAATGATTCGACTCATAGATGTATACAAGGACTACCCCAACGGCACCCACGCCCTCAACGGCCTCAGCCTGGAGATCCATGACGGCGAGTTCGTGTTCCTGGTGGGCCCCTCCGGCAGCGGCAAATCTACGGTCATCAAGCTGCTGATCGGCGAGATCGAGCCCACCGAGGGCCGGGTCATGGTCAACGGCTTCTCTCTCCGCAACATCCGGGACCGGCAGATCCCCTATATGCGCCGCACCGTGGGCGTCATCTTCCAGGACTTCCGGCTCATCGAGCACAAGACCGTCTACGACAACATGGTCTTCGCCATGCGGGCCGTGGGCGCGGGACCCAAGGAGATCCGCAAGCGGGTCCCCTACTGCCTCAACCTGGTGGGGCTGGAGAACAAGAGCCGCCGCCACCCCTCGGAGCTGTCCGGCGGCGAACAGCAGCGCGTGGCTATCGCCAGGGCCCTCCTCAACAACCCCAGCACCATCATCGCCGACGAGCCCACCGGCAACCTGGACCCCGCCCGGTCCCTGGAGATCATGCGGCTGCTGGGCCACATCAACGCCCTGGGCACCACGGTACTGGTGGTGACCCACGAGAAGGACCTGGTCAACCGCTTCGACAAGCGGGTGGTCAAGCTGGAGCGGGGCCGCGTGGTGGCGGACGGAAAGGGCTACAGCGGGAGGAAAGCGGAATGATCGGACGCAATATTTTCTACTTCGCCCGGGAGGGCGCTTACAATATGTTCAGCCACGGCTTCATGTCCTTCGCCGCCGTGGGCATCACCGTGGCCTGCCTCATCATCATGGGCACCTTCACCCTGGTGGCGGTGAACGCCAACGCCATGCTGGAGGAATTGGAGGACCAGAACCAGATGCTGGCCTTCGTGGACAAGAGCCTCACCGAGGAGGAGGCCCGGGAGCTGGAGCGGGAGATCCTCAAGATCGACAACGTGGCCAAGGCCACCTTCATCTCCAACTCTGAGGCGGCGGCGGCGTTCCGGGAGCGCTATGAAGGCGAGGAGCTTTACACCGGCATCCCCGACAGCAACTACCGCCACCGCTATGCCATCGACCTGAAGGACATCGGCCTGATCGCTCAGACCAAGGCGGCGCTGGAGGCGATCCCCGGCATCGGCCCCGGCAACGTCAATGCCGCCGAGGTGGAGGCCCAGGGCTTCATCACCATCCGCAACGTGGCGGGGGTGGTGTGCGCGGTGCTGATCGCGGTGCTGTTCCTGGTGTCCGTGTTCATCATCGCCAACACCATCAAGCTCACCACCTTCGACCGCCGGGACGAGATCGCCATTATGAAGATGGTGGGCGCCACCAACTGGTTCATCCGGTGGCCCTTCGTGTTCGAGGGGTTCCTGCTGGGGGTGTTCTCCGCGGTCATCGCCTTCTTCCTCCAGTGGGGGCTGTATGTGGCGGTGGCTCGGTCCGTGGCCAGCAACGACACCATCAATCTCATCAACATCGTGCCCTTTGAGAATATGTGGACCTACGTAGCCGCCATCTTCGCCGGGGCCGGAATGCTCATCGGCGTGGGCGGCAGCCTCTCCGCCATCCGCAAATTCCTCCAAGTCTGACACTGGTTCCCCCGTTGGGAATGTTTCTATCTTGTTGGAAAGGGATGCTGTGCATGAAAAAAATCGTAAAGCTGACGGCGCTGCTGTTGGCGGCGCTGTTCCTGGCGGCCCTCTTCCCTGCCGCTCCCCTGGTCCCCACCGCCCAGGCGGTGACCCAGGAGGAGATCGACGAACTGGAGGAGGAGGCCAAAAATTTAAAGCGCCAGCGCAAGCAGGTGGAGCAGGACCTGGCCAGCCTGCGGGACGACCGGTCCACCATGCTCCAGCGCATCAACCTGCTGACCCAGCAAATCAACATCACCCAGGACGAGATCGCCGTGACGGAGAGCAAGATCGCCGGCTTCGACGTGCTCCTGGCCCAGACCGCCTACGAGCTGGACGAGAACCAGAAGGAGGAGGAGCGGTGTTACGCCCTCTTCTGTGAGCGGGCGCGGGTGATGGAGGAGGCGGGCACCGTGTCCTACTGGGCGGTGCTGTTCCAGGCGGAGAGCTTCTCCGACCTGCTGGGCCGCCTGTCGGATATCCAGGAGGTGCTGAACTACGACCAGAGCGTGCTGGACAACCTGCGGGACATCCGGGCCCAGATCCAGGAGAAGCAGGCCACGCAGGAGGATCTGAAGGCGGACATGGCCGAGGCCAAGGCCACCCTGGAGGAGCAGGAGGCGGACCTGGAGAGCCAGCGGGAGGAGTCCAACGCCCTGGTGGAGGAGATCGAGGCCAACATCGAGGAGTATCAGGAGCTGTGGGCCCAGCTGGACGCCGAGGAGGACGCCATCCAGGATGAGATCCTGGAGAAGACCGAGGAGCTGGCCCGGCAGATGGGCTGGGGGCAGGCCTCCGCGGGCGGCTACATCTGGCCGGTGAGCACCAGTAAGCGCATCACCTCCCCCATGGGCGGGCGCAACACCGGCATCCCCGGCGCGTCCACTAACCACAAGGGCGTGGATATCGGCGGCGTATACTACACCAGTGAGATCTACGCCACCAAGGCCGGCGTGGTGATCAAGTCCGAGCTGTCGTCGTCCTACGGCAACTACGTGGTCATCAGCCACGGCACCGGCAACACCACCCTCTACGCCCACATGAGCAAGCGGCTGGTGAAGGAGGGCGACGTGGTCTCCCAAGGCCAGGTCATCGGCATCACCGGCTGCACCGGCATCTCCAATGGTCCCCACCTCCACTACGAGATCACCGAGAACGGCTCCCGCGTGGACCCGCTCCAGTACCTTCCTGGTTATATCCAGGCATGGTAGGCCCCGCGACATCAAAGCACATAAAACCGCCTCTCAGGCCATAAGCTGGCTTGGGAGGCGGTTTTGATGGTGGGATATATCACTTACGGCGAAGGGGCCCCGGCCAAGGGGATCGAATTGGGAGAGAAGCAGTTCCCCGGCGCGGTCTTTGCCTCGCTGCGCATGGGCCGGGCGAAGCATCCGGGCAGTCCCCTGGCCCGCCGCCGTGCGGTGCTGGCGGCCCGGCAGCTGAAGGGGCTGGGGGTGCGGACGGCGGTGTTCCCGGTGGACTTCCCGTACAGTGCCCTCTTCATCCGGGAGGGGGTGTACCCGGTGGACACGCTGCCGCTGCGGCGGGCGCTGGCGGCACCGCTGGCCAAGCGGCGGCTGGAGGCCCTGGGGCTGGGCCCCACCCAGGCGGTGGCGGCGGTGTCCGGCAGCCGGGCCAGCCAGGAGACGGCGGAGGCCGCCAAGTCCCTGGCTCTCAGCTACCGATATGTGCTGCTCAGCGTCCGCTCCGGCGGCGAGGAGCTGGCCAGGAGCCTCCGGCGGGAATACGGCATCTCTCTGCTGCTCTCCCCCACGGTGGAGCAGCTGGAGCGGGCGGACGCGCTGCTGCTCTTCGCCCCCAGGGGCGACCTGACGGGAAACAACCCCATATATTATACGCTGTATCCCGGCGGAGAAGCGGGCCGGGGGCGGCTGCCCCTGGCGCTGCCACCCGCCCTGGAGGGGCGGGTGGAGGACAACTGTGACCGGGAGCAACTGGCCGCGGCCATATACGCCCAGGGCGGGATCACGCTGGAGCAGGTGCTGGGGGCCTCCGGCCCCCACCAGGTCTGATGTGCACCCCCGATGGGTGCGCCCCTGGGTTACTTTTCCCCCGTGGGAAAAGTAACCAAAAGCACGCTCAAGAAAACCGAGGTTTTCTTGAGAATCTTTCCTCATTATTTTTTTGTTTTGCGCTCCCCCTGTGGCTGGTTTTGCCTAAACCGTGCCGAGTCCCGTGTATGGGATTCTGCGGCTATCCAACTATGTCCCCAAGGAGATCCTTCTGCGGCGCAAGTTTCGCCGCTTGGGGCGGCGAAACCGAAACATTGGGTGCGCTGGTCGTTTTTGTGCTTGTCCAACTGCTGGTTGCTCCGTTCCACTACGCAATTGATACATTTCCGTACACGGCCTGAATCGTACTGCGTCCTGCTCCGTTCCACTACGCACAGGACAGATTTTCGCTGACGGCCCGACAAGAAACATTCATCAATTGCGTAGTGGAACGGAGCAACCAGTAGTATCGACTACGGCAAAAAACAAACCAGCACCCCCGATGAATGCTTTCCCTGGCCCCTAGTCTAAACCGGCCATCTGCCCTTAACGCCCTTCCCCACGGAGGGGATTCTCAAGGGGGCCAAAGGCCCCCTTGAGCACGCTTTTGCCTACTTTTCCCGTGGGGGAAAAGTAGGCCAGGGGCCCGCCGCACCTGCAAGGTGCAAAAAACCGTCCCGGGGGCCGGAGGCCCCCTTGCAAAATCCCGCAAAACAAGGTAAAATGGTTTTTACCGAAAAAGAAAAACCATTTTACCAAGGAGATCACCCCCTGTGGATAGACGATTGGAACGGATCCTTCCGAAGGTCCAGAAGCCCGCCCGGTATGTGGGCGGGGAGTACAACGCCGTCATGAAGGACAAGGCGGACGTGGACGTCCGCTTCGCCTTCTGCTTCCCCGACACCTATGAGATCGGTATGTCCAACCTGGGCTTCCGCATCCTCTACGGCGTGATGAACGACATGCCCGGCGTGTGGTGCGAGCGGGTCTTCGCCCCCTGGACCGACATGGAGGCGGAGCTGCGCGGCAACGGCATCCCCCTCTTCGCCCTGGAGTCCGGCGACAGCGTCGCGGACTTCGACATCATCGGCTTCTCCGTGGGCTACGAGATGGCCTACACCGCCATGCTCAATATGCTGGACCTGGCGGGCCTCCCCCTGCGGAGCGCGGACCGGCCGGGCCTCTCCCCCCTGGTGGTGGCCGGCGGCACCGCCATGTACAACGCCGAGCCCGTGGCCGACTTCATCGACCTGGCCCTCATCGGCGAGGGCGAGGACCAGCTCCCCGAGCTCATCGAGCTGTATCGCAGGGCGAAAAAAGAGGGCTGGGACAAGCCCCGGTTCCTCCGGGCGGCCTGCCGCATCGGCGGCGTCTACGTGCCCAGCCTCTATGACGTGACCTACCACAAGGACGGGACCATCGCGGCCATCACGCCCCTTGACGGGGCCCCGGAGCGGGTCTACAAGCGGGTGGTCCACGACATGGACAAGTCCTACTACCCCGCCAGGACCATCGTCCCCTCCACCGAGATCGTCCACGACCGGGTGACCCTGGAGGTGTTCCGGGGCTGCATCCGGGGCTGCCGGTTCTGTCAGGCCGGGTACGTCTACCGCCCGGTGCGGAACCGCAGCGTGGACCAGCTCATCCAGTACGGCCAGGAGGCCGTGCGGGACTCCGGCTACCAGGAGATGACCCTGGCCTCCCTGTCCACCAGCGACTACCCCGGCCTGGTCCGGCTCTGCGACGGCCTCAGCGCTTTCTGCGAGGACCACCACGTCAACCTGAGCCTGCCCTCCCTCCGGGCGGACAACTTCTCCATGGAGCTGATGCAGCGGCTCCAGAACGGCCGCAAGGCCGGCCTCACCTTCGCCCCCGAGGCGGGCACCCAGCGCCTCCGGGACGCCATCAACAAGAACGTCACCGAGGACGAGCTGACCGAGAGCCTCAAGACCGCCTTCTCCGGCGGCTGGAACAGCGTGAAGCTGTATTTCATGCTGGGCCTGCCCACGGAGACCGACGAGGACGTGCTGGGCATCGCGGAGATCGCCAAGCACGCCGTCCACACCTGGCGGGAGTACGCCAGCAACAAGAACCGGGGCCTGCGGATCACCGTGTCCACCTCCTGGTTCGTGCCCAAGCCCTTCACCGCCTTCCAGTGGGAGGCCCAGATCAGCCGGGAGGAGTACGAGCGCCGGGTGAAGCTGCTGCGGGAGGCCATCACCGCCAAGGCCGTCACCTACAACTGGCACGACGGCGACACCAGCTTTCTTGAGGCCATCCTGGCCCGGGGCGACCGGCGGCTGTGCAAAGTGTTGGAAACCGCGTTCCGTAAAGGCGCTAAGCTTGACGCCTGGTCGGACTGTTTTGATCTGAACCGCTGGCTGGAGGCCTTTGCGGAGTGCGGCCTGGACCCGGCGTTCTACGCCAACCGGGAGCGGAGCCGGGACGAGATCATGCCCTGGAGCGTGATCTCCTGCTACGTGTCGGACCAGTACCTGTGGCATCAGCGGGAGCTGGCCTACCGGTCTGTGACCACCCCGGACTGCCGCACGCAGTGCGGCGGCTGCGGGGCCAGCTGCGTGGAAGGGGGCGAGTGCTACCGTGGGTAAGCTGCGGCTGTTTTTCGTGAAGGAGGGCCGGGCGGCGTACATCTCCCACCTGGACCTGCTGCGGACGTTCCAGCGGGTATTTTTGCGGGAGGGCATCGTCCTGCGGCACTCCCAGGGGTTCCATCCCCACCCCATCATCTCCTTTGCCATGCCCCTGCCGGTGGGCCAAGAGAGCGACTGCGAGATATTGGACTTCGAGACCAACGGCGACATCGACACCGCCGCGCTGCCGGCGCGGCTGAACAGTGGGATGCCGGAGGGGATCGCGGCGCTGGCCTGCGCGGAACCGGTGCTGCCGGTGCGGGAGCTGGCGGCGCTGTCCTGCAAGGTGGATTTACTTTACGACAGCTGCGTACCAAGCGGCGCGGCGGAAAAAATCGCCGCCCTGCTGGGCGGCGGGAGCGTGGTGATCCAAAAGCGCACCAAGCACAAGTCCCTGGCGGACGTGGATATCCGGCCCATGATCCGGGACCTCCGGCTGGAGGAAGCGCCGGGAGTTCTGCGCCTGTACGCCGTGGTATCCGCCCAGAATCCGGGGCTGAATCCCGCCCTGCTGGCGGCGGCGGTGGAGAAATACCTGCCGGAACTTTCTCCCGACTTTGTCCGGGTCAGACGGCTGGCTGTGCTGGACGGCAGCGGGGCCAGCTTCCGGTGACCGCGGGACTCCGCCTTGGCGGCAGGTAATCGCCGATGATGACTTTCCAGAAAACATATAGGCGAAGGCCGTCTGCCCGTTTGGGCAGACGGCCTTTCTTGACGGTATGATTCGGGAATCCGTTAGTCCTTCAGATGGAAGGCCTCCTTGAGGTCCGCCACCTCCTTGTCGGAGATGTACACCACCGGCCCCAAGCCCAGGCTGTCCAGGATGGAGTGGCAGGTGGACTCCATGACCTCCAGGCGGTCGAAGGCCTTCAGCAGGGAGTCGCCGGTGACGATGACGCAGTCGTTGGCGGCCATCAGCACCGGGTGGGCCTCGTCGAACTGCTCCGCCACCGCGTCGGGGTTCTGATAGAACTCCTGATACCCCAGCTTCTTCACATCCCGCAGGAGGATATAGCTCTCCGGGATGGTCCGGGGGTCCAGCTGGGCGTCGGTGACGGCGAAAGCCATGGCGTGGACCGGGTGGGCGATGAGCACCGCGTGGATGTCCGGGTGCTTGTCGTAAATCTTCTGGTGGAGGTACACGGCCCGGGAGGGGGTCTTGCCCAGCTCCTTCATGCCGGCCTTCACCCGGACCAGGTCATCCTCCTCCAGGTAGGCCCGGTCGCAGCCGAAGGGCGTGATGATAAAGCTGCCGTCGCTGAGGCGCATGGAGTAGGTGCCGTGGGTGGCGGTGAAGAGGCCCATCTTGTAGGAGCGGTGGATCAGGGTGATCATGTCCCGCCGGGCGGCCAGCTCCTCGGAGGTGTGGGAGTTGGGGATGAAGTCGTCCATCTTGGTGTGGTGGCTGGTCTCGGTGGCCCGGTAGGCGTCCAGGGGCAGCTCGTTGGCCTTGCCCAGCTTGCCCGCCAGGGTCTCCAGGGCGGCGCTGTAGTTCAGGGTCTCAAACCGCTGGAAGGCGGTGAACATATCCGGCGCGCCCACGCAGACGCCGTGGTTCTCCAGCAGGGCGATGTCGCAGCCCTCGGCGAAGACCTTGCCGATGTTCTCCCCCAGCTCCTCGCTGCCGGGGACGGCGTAGGTGGCGATGCGCACGTCCTTGCACACCTTCCGCACCGTGGGCAGCAGGTCCAGGCTGGGCACCCGGCGGACGATGGAGAAGGCCACCAGCGCCGGAGGATGGGCGTGGAGCACGGCCTTCAGGTCCGGGCGCATCCGGTACACGGACTGGTGGAAGGGTAGCTCGGAGGAGGGCTTATGGGGCCCGTCGGTGGTGCCGTCGGGGTGGACGCAGATGATGTCCTTCCGGGTCAGGGTCCCCTTGTCCACGCTGGCGGGGGTGATCCAGATGTTGCCGTCGGTGTCCATGATGGACAGGTTGCCGCCGGACATGGTGGTGAGGCCCTTGTCGTAGATGCGCTGCATGAACATGACCAGCTGGTCAGCGGGGTGGATGTATTGGATATTCATGGAAAAACCCCTTTCTGTTTGGTTCCCGTCAAAATGGCCCTGCGGCCTCGGGAGCGCTTTCGCGCACATTCTAGCACAACGGCGGGGGCTTGTCAATTTGCGCCCCTGGCCTCACCGTATCAATTTTTTGTCAGTTTCGCGCTTTTTTCGGACGAACCTGTCCGCCGCCTTATGGCCCGGTGCGGATGAGCTCGATGCCCTCCGCCGCACCCAGGTTGCGGCTGTACAGCTTCTCCTCCGAGTTGTTCCAGTGCTCGTGGACGCCCAGGTTGGTGACGATGTTCCCCTGGCTGTCCGTGTAGACGGTGCCGGAGGGCGCGTCCGCCACCAGCCCCGCCTCGTGGAGATAGTTCTCCACCGTGGGGTCGTCCCGCAGCGCGCCGTTGCGGCTGGTCACGGCGGGCTCCGCCATGAGGAAGTCCGCCCCCACGGAGTCGATGGCCACCGGGTCCTGGGAGACGAAGACGCTGGAGGTGTAGTCCCCATTGAAAGGGGACTGCTGCCACTTGGCATTCTCGGCGGTGATGGAGGCACCCTCGCTGGGGGCGCAGATGAGGGCGTCCAGCATGTAGAGCACGGTCTTACCGCCCAGTTCGGCGTGGGCCATCAGGTCCACCAGGGGGCTGTAAATGCCCATCTCGTTCCGGGTCAGCCACTGGTGGAGGTTGGCCCCCTCCGGCGGGCGCATGGTATTGCCGTTGATAAAAGAGCCGAAGTGGTTCTTCCCGCAGAGGGTGATGCCGTAGCTGTGGCCCTTCAGGTTGGCCAGGTTGATGAGGTAGTCCGCCTCGGTGACACAGGTGGGCAGGTAGTTGACCTTGCCGCTGAAGGAGTAGGACCAGACGATGGGGGCGGACTTATCCGCCACGCCGGTGTCCCGGTCCACGAACCGCACGCCCTCCAGCGCCCCCTGGGTACACAGCTCCACCATGTAGTCCGGGAACAGCCGGGATACGTCGTACACTGTGATGTCGGCGGGCTTTACCCCCGCTTTCTCCACCAAGGAGGTGAGCAGGGCTTTCAGCAGCACCGGGTTGGTGTAGCTCATGGCCGTCTCGCCGGAGGTGTCGTCGTCGTAGACGGCGGAGCCGTTGATGTTGGCCTTGATGGCGATTTTCTCACCGGGCTGATAGCCTGTTCCGCCGTTGTGGTTTTGGAACAGCGCCGCCCAGCCGTCCTCGGCATTCTCCTTCCCGCCCAGGGCGGCGATGCTGCCGTTGACCATCGCTAGGATGGCGCTCTCATCGAAGTGGTCCAGCTCCCACCAGTATCCGCTGCCGTCCCAGTCCACGCTGTCCGGGTCGTAGGCCCACACCACCCGGCCGGGCATGGCCCCCACGCCGGCGCCGTAGGGCGCATGCTGGGGATACACGCCGTCGTAGGGCGGATGGGCCGCCGAGAGCGGGAGGGTGTCCAGCCAGGCCCGCATCTCCGCCCTGGTGGTCCCGGCGGGGAACCGCTTCCCGTCCTGCCAGTCCGCGTCCGGGGCCAGGGGGTGCAGGTCCTCCGCGCTGGAGCCGATGCCGCTGGAGTGGGAGGTGCAGAAAGGCACCACGGTCTTGCCGGAGAGGTCCGCCGCCTCCAGGAAGGTGCTGACGATCCGGGGCGCCTGCCCGTGCCAGATGGGGTAGCCCAGCAGGACCGCGTCATAGCCCTCCAGGTCGCCCACCTCCCCGGCCATGGCGGGGCGGGCGGAGGGGTCCGCCTGTTCCCGGTCCGCCCGGCCGCCGCTGTAGTAGTCCAGGTCCGCGTCCGTGTAGGGCTCCTCCGGGACGATCTCATACAGGTCCGCCCCCAGGAGCTCGGCGGCGTACTCCGCCAGGGTCCGCGTGGTGCCCGTGGCGGAGAAGTACGCCACCAGGGTCTTTCCGCTGTGTTCCATCCCAGCCTCCTCTGTTCCGTCTCCTGCCGGATCGGTTTCCTCCGGCCCGGTCTTCTCTTCCCGGCAGTTCTCCCCGGCCAGGGGCGCCGGGGACTCTGTGCCACTAGTGGCCTGCACGTCCCCCACGCTGGCCGCGCTCCCGCCGCAGGCGGTGACCGCCAAAGCCAGCACCAGCAGCAGGCCCAGCACCCTTCTCCGCATCCTCATGGCCGTTACGCTCCCAAGGCGGCACGGAAGAAGTCCGTCAGCTTGTCGAAGGGGATCGCATCCTTCCCGCCGCCGTCATACAGGTCGGTGTGGACCGCGCCGGGGATGATGAGCAGCTCCTTGTTGCCGGACCAGGGGTTGTCCTTCACCATGGCGGCGTAGGCGTCCCGGCTGAAGTAGCAGGAGTGGGCCTTCTCCCCGTGGACGATGAGGACCGCGCTGCGGATCTCGTTGGAGTATTGCAGAATAGGCTGGTTCAGGAAGCTCATGCAGCCGGTGACGTTCCAGCCGCCGTTGGAGTTGAGGCTCCGGGGGTGGTAGCCACGGGGGGTCTTGTAGTAGGCGTAGTAGTCCTTCACGAAGAAGGGGGCGTCCTCCGGCAGCGGGTCCACCACACCGCCGCCCAGGGCGTAGGTGCCGGCCTTGAAATCGGCGATCCGCTGGGCGTTCAACGCCTGCTTCTTGGCGTACCGGGCATCGGCGGAGTCCTCGGCGTCGAAGTAGCCCTTGGCGTTGACACGGGCCATGTCGTACATGGTCATGGCCGCCGTGGCCTTGACCCGGGTATCCAGGGCGGCGGTGTTCAGGGCCATGCCGCCCCAGCCGCAGATGCCGATGATGCCGATTTTCTCCGGGTCCACGCTGTCCTGCACGGACAGGAAGTCCACCGCCGCCATGAAGTCCTCGGTGTTGATGTCCGGGGAGGCCATGTACCGGGGCGTCCCGCCGCTCTCGCCGGTGAAGGAGGGGTCGAAGGCCAAGGTCAGGAACCCCCGCTCCGCCATGGTCTGGGCGTACAGCCCGGCGGCCTGCTCCTTCACCGCGCCAAAGGGCCCGCACACCGCGATGGCGGCCAGCCTCCCCGCCGCGCCCTTGGGGGCATACAGGTCCGCCGCCAGGGTGATGCCGTAGCGGTTGGGGAAGGTCACCTTCCGGTGCTCCACCTTGTCGCTCTTGGCGAAGGTCTTGTCCCACTGCTCCGTCAGGTTCAGATCGATCGTGTTCTCCATGTTATGTTGCCGTCCTTTCCTGTTTTGTTGTTTTCTGTTCCTTTTCCAGCTGCCGCAGCAGGTAGTCCAGGCAGTCCACCCGCTCCTGGCACTGGTGGAGGTCGTCCATGAGGCCGCGCCGGTGCTGCCGCAGGGCCCGCACCGTCTCCCCCACCTGCCCCGCCTCGTAGCACCGGCAGATGCGCCGGATCTGCTCGACGGGGCACCCGGCGTCCAGAAGGCTCCGCGCCATATCCTCCAAGGGACCGCCTCCTCTCTGAATCTGGCAGTATCATACCATATTGACTTTTGCCCCGCTAATGGTTAAAATTTATATCATGATATGCGTTTCAGGAATATCATAGGAGGTACGGCCCATGGAGATCCGGACGCTGCGCTACTTCCTGGCGGTGGCCAGGGAGGAGAACATGACCCGTGCGGCAGAGCAGCTGCACGTCACCCAGCCCACCCTCTCCAAGCAGCTGAAGAGCCTGGAGGACGAGCTGGGCAAGAAGCTCTTCACCCGCCGCAGCTTCAGCATCCGCCTCACCGAGGAGGGGGTGCTGCTGCGCAAGCGGGCGGAGGACCTGGTGAAGCTGGCGGACAAGCTCACCGGCGAGTTCGCCGCCCTGGACGACGTCACCGGCGGGGACCTGTACTTCGGCCTGGCGGAGTCCTGGCAGATCCGGTATCTGGCCAGGGAGATCAAGCGGTTCCGGGAGGAGTGCCCCGGCCTCCGCTACCACATCACCAGCGGCGACACCGAGCAGGTGACGGAGAAGCTGGACAAGGGGGTCATCGACTTCGCGGTGCTGGCCGACGAGCCGGACCCGGCCAGGTACCGCTTCCTCCCCTTCCCCCAGGCGGACGTGTGGGGGCTGGTGATGCCCGCGGACTGCCCGCTGGCGGAGCGGGAGGCCATCCGTGCGGAGGACCTGACGGGCCTGCCCCTGTTCTGCTCCGAGCAGGCCTGGGACCGGGACATCCCCCGGTGGTGCGGCGGCAGGATGGACGGGCTGCGGCTGGAGGGCTCCTTCCGGCTGGCCTACAACGGCTCCGTCTTCGCCCGGGAGGGCCTGGGGTATCTGCTGACCTTCGCCCACCTCATCGACACCGGGCCGGACAGCGGCCTGGTGTTCCGGCCCCTGGAGCCCCGGCTGGAGACGAAGATCTATCTCATCTGGAAGAAGTATCAGGTCTTCACGCCCGTGGCGGAGCGGTTCCTGGAGCGGGTGCGGGAGGCGTTTTCCGCGCCCGAGCGGGAAACGCTGGCAACCGAATAATACTTTTTCTTGAAAGAAAAAGTATCAAAAGAACTTTAATATCGCTACCAAAGCGTTGCAATTCCTGCATTTTTCGCACGGTAACGTTATATTGTTTTAATTGAAGAATAGTATAAGCTGATAAAAGAGCAAGCCGCCCTACTTTTGGGCGGCGTGCTCTTTTGCAATCCTCTGGCGCTCCTCTTTATTTCTTCATCAGCCCCGCGCCGCTGTGCCACGCCTGGCCGATCTTCTCCCCCACGGCGTAGTAGCCGCTGCGCATCTGGTCAAAGAGGAAGGTGTCGATCTTCCCCGCGTCGATGCGGCCTTGCTCGTCCAGCACCTTCTCGTCCGCCATCACGTTGACGATCCGGCCCAGGACCCGGAGGCCGTAGGGCTCGTCCTCCATCTTCTCCACCGTGCACTCCAGGGTCACCGGGTACTCCTCGATGACCGGCGCGTCCACCCGGCTGCTCTTCACCGCGTGGAGGCCCGTGCGCTCGAACTTGTCCGGCATCTTGTTGGCGGAGGCGATGCCCAGGAAGTCCGACACCTCCAGGGTGTCCCGCCCCGGCATGGCCAGGGTGAACGCGCCCCGGGCCTTGAGGTTGGCCACGGTCTTGTGCTCCTCCTCCAGGTTCAGCGCCACCATGTCGCCGGCGCAGATGCCGCCCCAGGCCATCATCATCACGTCCACGGTGTCGTCCTCGTTGTACGTGCCGATCATGTAGGCGGGCATGGGGAACAGATAGGGCTTGACTCCGAAATCCTTCTTCATAACAAATACTCCCTTCAAACAATAGGGCGGGAACAGCGTTCCCGCCGGGTTGACTTTCCTGCCGCTGGGTGCTATTATCATAGCGGGTAAAGGCCCCAATTGCAAGTACGCACATAGAGGATAGGTACTATCCGGGAGGAAAGCGTTATGAACCGGGACTGCATCGCCAACGGACGGCTGGAGGACACGGGGTTCCACTACACCATGTCCCTCATCCAGGGAAAATACAAAATGTTCATCCTGTACACCCTGATGGAGTACCAGGTGGTGCGCTTCAACGAGATGCAGCGGTACATCGGCGGCATCACCTTCAAGACCCTCAGCACCGCCCTGAAGCAGCTGGAGGCGGACGGGCTGGTGGACCGGCGGGAGTACCCACAGATCCCGCCCAAGGTGGAGTACCGCCTCACGGAGCGGGGCCGGTCCCTGATCCCCATCCTGGACCAGATGTGCGAGTGGGGCGACAAGAATAGGCTCTAATGGACAGACAGAGCGGCGGACCTCCATCAAGGGAGGCCCGCCGCTTTTATGTTTGGTCTCGCTATGATGTTCAAGCGCGTTTCGCGTTAGGCGCGAAGCGTTTGGCGGCCCAGTCCACCGCCAGGCACAGGGCCACGGTGACGGCCATGTCCGGCAGGGTGTTGCCCACCACAATGTCCACGGTCATGAGATACCGGTACAGCGCGAAGCCGACGACCCAGATGACCAGGTTCCGCACGTCCGCCGCCCGGCCGCTGAGGTCCCGCTTTAGGAAGAAGAAGTCCGCGATCTGAATGGCGATCATGGGGGCGAACACGGAGCCGATGAGGTACAGGAAATCGGTGATATCGTCCATGGGGAACAGGATGGCCCCGGCCGTGCCGATCACCGCCGTGACCACCGCCGCCCACTTGCCGTTGAGCCTGGCGAACACCGACTCGCTGGAGATACCGGCGGACCAGGCGTCCAGGAAGGTGGTGGTGACGGTGGAGAACACGATGATGAGGAGGCCCGCGATGCCCAGGCCCGCCTTCACCATGATCTGGGCGATATCGGACTCCCCGGTGAAGATGGCCGCGCCCATGCCGATGACGTACATCCAGCAGCTCACCACGCCGTAGACCAGGGCGCTGACGGCGGTGGCCTTCCCGGGCTCTTTGGCCTCACGGGTGTAGTCGGCAATGAGGGGCAGCCAGCTCAGGGGCATAGCCACCGACAGCTCCACCGCCGCGCCGAAGGTCATGCTGTCGTCCGGGGCCAGGGCGCCGCCGCCGGTGAAGATCACCCCGGACAGCACCAGGGTCAGGATGAACAGCGCCGCCATGGCCACGGTGTTGACCTTGCCCAGGTTGGTGATGCCCACCAGGATCCACACCACGATGAGACCGCCGATGACCAGGCACCAGACCCACCGGCCCGCGTCCCACACGCCTCCGGCGGCCAGGGCCCCGTCGTAGATCATGATGGCGGTCCAGCCCACCAGCTGGAGGATGTTCAGCAGGGCGAAGAGCAGGCCGCCCTTGTGGCCGAAGCTCATCTTCACAGTCTCCATGGCGCTCTTCCGGGCTCTGCCGCCGATGAGGCCCGCCAGGAACAGCATCCCGCAGCCGATGACGTGGCCCACCAGGATAGCCAGCAGGCCCTTGGAGAAGCCCAGGGGCGCGAAGTAGGTGCCCGTCAGAATTTCCGCGATGGACACACCGGCCCCGAACCAGATAAGGCCGTTTTCAAATACAGAGGTGCGTTTCATCTCCATCTCTCACGCCTCCTCCGCGAACCGCCCGCCCAGATCAAAGGCGTGGTCCATGGGCCCCCGGCCCGCGCCCAGGTCCAGCATGGCCCCCAGGGCCCCGGAGATGTAGTCCTTGGCCCGCCGGATGGACTCCGTCAGGTCAAAGCCCTTGGCCAGATTCGCCGCGATGGCGCTGGACAGGGTGCAGCCGGTGCCGTGGGTGTTGGGGTTGTCGATGCGGCGGCCCCGGAACCAGGTGAGGGCGCCGTGGTCGTAGAGCAGGTCGTTGGCGTCGCTGAGGCTGTGGCCCCCCTTGCAGAGGACGGCGCAGCCCCAGGCGTCCCCGATCTTCCGCGCCGCCGCCTCCATGTCCGCCTCGGAGCGGATGGTCAGGCTGGAGAGGACCTCCGCCTCCGGGATGTTGGGGGTGATGACGGCGGCCAGGGGCAGCAGCTCGGCCTGGAGGGTGCCGATGGCGTCCTCGCTGATGAGCCGGGCTCCGCTGGTGGCCACCATCACCGGGTCCACCACGATGTTCTCCGCGCCGTAGTGCCGCAGCCGGTCCGCGATGACCCGGATGAGGGCGGAGGCGGAGACCATGCCGATCTTGACCGCGCCGGGCCGGATGTCGTCGAACACCGCGTCGATTTGAAGTTGTAGGAACTCAGGCGTTACGTCCAGAATGCCTGTTACGCCGGTGGTGTTCTGGGCCGTCAGCGCCGTGATGGCGCTCATGGCGAACACCCCATTCAGGGTCATCGTTTTCAGATCGGCCTGAATCCCGGCGCCTCCGCTGGAATCGCTCCCAGCGATCGTCAATGCTGTCTTTTTCATGTTGACTCCTTTCCTTTGAGCCCGTCTTTCCAGGCTCTGACTACAAGCATTGAAGTTTTCTTACGCGACGGAAGGTGGTGCCCCCGATCCGCCGCGCCACTTTTTCTCAAGAGAAAAAGTGGCCAAAAAGAGATTTTTACTCTCGCTCTGAGAGTCTGATCTGTCCGGCAGTCTGCCGCACGGCGACCGGCTGCCCTGCTGACCTCAAGTCCCCGCCAGCTTCCAGAAGCTGGCGAAGTCCCGGAAATCACGCAAATAAACCTTCGCGCAGGCCCGGATGGCCTCCCGGTCTCCCCTGCTCTCGGCGTCCTCCACCGCTACGGTGAAGAACCCCGCGTCCCCCGCCGCCCGCAGGGCATGGAGCACGTCCTCAAAGGCGGCGGTCTCCGCCGGGGCCACGCCCAGGTACGCCGCGGCGGCCAGGTAGATGTCCGGCCGGCGCTTGGTGGTGTCCAGCTCCGCGCAGGTGAAGGTGCGGGAGAAGTATCCCGCCACCCCCAGCCGCTCCAGGGCGGCGGCCACCAGGGGCGGGTCCCCGGTGGTGGCCAGGGCCATGGGGATGCCCCGCTCCGCCAGTTCAGCCAGGAACGACGCCGCGCCGGGCTTCAACGCCACCTCCCGGCGGTAGAAGCCGTCGATGATGGCGGACACACCGGCCTGGACCTCCTCCCGGGACTGCCCCAGGCCATACCGATCCTTTAGATACCGGGCCCCCTCCTCGAAGCTCATGGGGAACAGGATATCCGCCAGCCCCGGCTCAGGAGCAAGCCCCAGGCTCCGCAGATACCGGGCCCCCACGTCCCGCCAGATGGGCATGGAGTCCAGCAGGGTCCCGTCCACGTCGAAGACGGCGGCGCGGATCACGGCTCCACCGCCGCCAGGGTCCGGGCTTTCAGCTCCGCCGTGGCCTTCTCGATGTCCGGCTGGGCGAAGATGGCGCTGATGACCGCCACGCCGCAGATGCCGCTGCCCGCCAGCTCGTGGACGTTCCCCGCCCCGATGCCGCCGATGGCGATGACCGGGATGGACACCGCCTCACAGATGGCTTTCAGGGTCTCGTGGCTCACGTCGTCGGCGTCGGCCTTGGAGCCCGTGGGGAACACCGCCCCCACCCCCAGGTAGTCCGCGCCCCTCCGCTCCGCCAGGATGGCCTGCTCCACGGTCTGAGCGGAGACGCCCACGATCTTGTCCGGGCCCAGCCTGGCCCGCACGTCCCCGGCCTCCATGTCGCTCTGGCCCACGTGGACGCCGTCCGCGCCGCACTCCAGGGCGATACCCACGTCGTCGTTGATGACGAAGGGCACGCCGTACCGGGCGCAGAGAGCTTTCAGCCGGAAGGCCTCCGCCAGGAACGCGTCGTGGTCCAGCTCCTTCTCCCGGAGCTGGACGAAGGTGGCCCCGCCCTTCAGGGCCCGCTCCACGTGGTCCTCCAGGGCCGCGCCGTGCAGCCAGGTCCGGTCCGTCACCGCGTAGAGCAGCAGGTCCTTCTTATCGCACCTCATACTTCGCGCCCTCTCTCAGCGTGTCCGCGTCCATGTGGGAGATCGCGTCGATGATGCGGTTGCGGTAGGTGGAGTTGCCGTCCTCGGGCCGCATGTGGCTCCAGCCGGTCTCCCCGGCGAGGCCCATGGCGCACACCGCCGCGGCCGCGGCCTCCAGCTTGTTGTCCGGGTTGGCGACTAAGAAAGCCGTCATCATCCCGGAGAGCTGGCAGCCGGTGCCGGTGATCCGCCCCATCTCGGGCCGGCCGTTGCGGATGACGTAGCAGGTGTTCCCGTCCGCCACCAGGTCGATGGCCCCGGTGATGGCCACGATGACCCCCGCCTTGGCGGCGAAGTCCTTGGCGAAGCGGACCATGGCGTCCAGGTTCCCGTCCGTCACCGCGTCGGCGGCGTCGGCGTCCACGCCCTTGGTGGTGCCGCTGCCCAGGGCCAGGGTCTTGATCTCGGAGACGTTCCCCCGAATCGCGTCCAGTTTCAGCTCCTCCATCAGCTTCACGGCGGTGTTGGTGCGGAGAGCGCTGGCCCCCGCGCCCACGGGGTCCAGCAGCACCGGGTGGCCCAGCTCGTTGGCCCGGCGGCCCGCCACGAACATGGCCTCGATGCTGTGCTGGTTGAGGGTGCCGATGTTGATGTTCAGCCCGCCGCAGATGGAGGTGATGTCGCTGACGTCCTCCGGCTCGTCGGACATGATGGGGCTGCCGCCGCAGGCCAGCAGGATGTTGGCCACGTCGTTCACCGTCACATAATTGGTGATGTTGTGGACCAGGGGCACGGCGGCGCGCACGTTGGTGATACACTGTTCCAGCATTGAAGTTCCTCCTTCAGTATAAAATGACAACCGATCCCGGCAGAAAAATGCAGGCAAACAGAAAACGCGCGCATACCAAAGCGGTACGCGCGCGCTGACTGTGTCTTGACGTTTCCCTACGTTGGCATTATCCAAATCAGGTCCTGGGTCGAAGGTCCACCTTCCTCTCAGCCTGTCACACAAGCTCCCCATTCGATTGTCAGGTATGATTATACACCGCGGCAGGGGCGATTGCAAGAGGCGGTCAGGAATTTTTTCCGTCCTCCTCCCGCCGGACGCGCCGGTACAGCCCCAGGGCCACCGCCAGGGACAGGGTGTCCACCAGGGGCTGCACCAGCATACAGCCGTACAGCGGCAGCAGCCGGTCCAGCAGGAACAGCAGCGGGATATCCAAGACGCCCTTGCGGAGCACGGAGCAGATAAGGGACTCCCTGGCCCGCCCCATGGCCTGGAACTGGATGATCATGGGGTAGCACACGGACATCATGGGCATGGCCGTGACCATGAGGCGCAGGAACCGGGCGCCGTAGGCCACCGTGGCCCCGTCCCGGATGAAGCACCCCACCAAAGCGGGGGCCAGGGCCTCGTACAGCGCCAGGCAGAACAGGGCGAAGCCCAGGGAGATGGCCGTCCCCAGCCGGAAGGCGTCCCTCCGCCGCCGCAGGTCCCCGGAGGCGTGGTTGAAGGCCAGCAGGGGCAGCAGGCCGTTGGCCACGCCGATGGAGAAGTAGAGGGGCAGCTGGTCCAGCTTCTTCGCAATGCCCAGGGCCGCCACCGCCTCCGTGGGGTAGCGGGAGACGAACCGGGCCTGGGCCGCCACCGCCACCACCGTCAGGGCGTTCTGCAGCGCCGAGGGCATACCCGTGGAGAGGACGCTCCCCAGGTGGGCCCCAGCCCGCCCCAGCAGCCGGGGGTGGATGGAGAGTACCGTGGTCCCCCGCCGCCGGAGGAGGCAGAGCAGGAAGTACAGGGCGGAGACGGCGTTGGACACCGCCGTGGCCATGCCCGCCCCCGCCGCCGCAAAGCCCAGGAACCGGGGCAGGACGAAAACGGGGTCCAGGAGGATGTTCAGGACGCTCCCCAGGGACACGCCCAGGGAGGCCTGGGCCGCGCCGCCCTCGCTGCGGACCAGGTTGGCCAGGAGGGTGCTGAGCACCGTGGCCGGCCCTCCGATGATGACGACCCACTTGGCGTAGCCGAAGGCCGCCGCCATGGTGTCAGGCTTTCCGCCGCAGAGGGTGAGCAGCGGCGCGGAGAAGAGGGCAAACACCAGGGAGAACAGCAGCCCGATCCCCAGCCCGCCCCAGAAGGCCAGGGAGGCGATCTCCCCCGCCTGGTCCGGCCGCTTCCGGCCCAGGGCACGGGCGATGGCGCCGGCCCCGCCCACGCCGAACAGGTTGGACAGGGCCGTCAGCATGACGAAGGAGGGGTACACCACGGTGACCGCCGCGGTCTGTACCGGGTCGTTCAGCATCCCCACAAACCAGGTGTCCGCCAGGTTGTAGGTCAGCACGATCATCTGGCTGGCCACCGCCGGGACGATCTGGGAGAGCACCGCCCGCCGGATGGGGGCGCGCTCGAAGAGGTCTGTCTTTGCCGCCTTCATCCCCGGCCCTCCCCGGCGGCGGCGCGCTGTGTCTCCGTCACGGCCTCACCTTGGGCAGGGCCCGGACGTCCTCGGGCACGTCGGCCAGGTAGAGCTGGCAGTAGCCGCTGACGTTGCTGTTGAAGAGCACCTGCTTCCCGTCGGCGGTGAACCGTGGGTGGGGGTGGTGGCTGCCGTAGAAGAAGCTGCCGTCGTGCATACACAGCACCCGGGCCTCGTCGAAGTCCGTGCCGTTGTAGCGGTAGAGCTTGATGGTGCTGCCCGAATCGCTGACGATGAGGCGGAAGTCGTTGGAGTGGATGTGGTCCGGGCTGGGGAAGGGGATGCAGGGGGCCTCCGTCTGGCCGCTGCCGTCGCAGTTCACCACGCCGAACCAGGACCTGCCCTCGTCCAGCCGGTGGACCTGGTAGCCCACCCGGACGCCGTCGGCGTACCAGTACTCGTGGCCCACCATCTCCCCCTCCACCTGGCGGGGGCGGAGCTTCACGGGGCGGCAGGTCTCCGTGTCCAGGACCCAGATGCGGTGGTCCACCAGATTCCAGGGTCCCTCGTGGCAGAAGGTCAGCAGCGTGGGCCGGGTGGGCGAGGGATTCACGTGGCCGATCCAGCAGTTCTCCTGCCACAGCTCCTCGCCGCCGCCGTTCTCCGTGTCCACCCGGACGATGCGGCAGTCGGGAGCAGCCCGGAAGATGTCCTCCATGCCCACGTAGCTGGCGTTCAGGTCGGCGTAGATCCGGCCGGACAGGTCCTCCATCAGGGTGACATAAGTATATTTGCCGTCCGCCCCCACCAGTCCGCCGTGGAGGTTGAACCCCGGTTTGGGCTCGTAGAGGAACCGGCTCTCCAGGGTGACCAGGTCCAGAGCATAGAGCCGGTTGTCCAGGGTGTAATAGATCTCCGGCCGCGCGGGGTTCACGTCGTTGGTGAAATGGGGGTGGGGCCCGCCCGCCGGAAAGTCGGTGAGGCGGCTGATCTCGCCGCTCTCGATCTCCACGGAGAACAGGTTGGAGGCGTTCTCCCGGTCGCCGCAGAACAGCAGGCGGCGGCCTTCGTCCCACCAGCCGTTGTTGGTGAAATAGGCGTGGTTGCTGTGGCCCAGGTAGTTGGTCAGCTGGGTGACGCTGGCGCCGGAGACGCGGTCCCGGTATGTGCGCTTCTCCGAGGGATACACCTGATAGGCTTTCATTGATAGGACCTCCTGAAAAGCATTGGATTTCGGCATCATTATAGACGCGGCGTGCATAAAATGGAAGAGGTCCGCCGCTTTTTGTCAAAAAAATTTTCTCCGCGCCGGGGCGTCGGTATTCCCCTCCCCGGCGGCGGCAAAAAATTTTCCTTCCGGCCCTGTCCCGGCGGCAGGAAGGGCTTGCAATTTTCCGGCCCGGCTGGTATAATAACGGCGTCGCCGCAGGCTGGGCACAGTCCGGCGGTCGCGGGATGCGCAAAACGGAATATCCGGGTGTAGCTCAATGGTAGGGCGCGACATTTGGGATGTCGAGGTTGGGTGTTCGAGTCACCTCACTCGGACCAGACGCCGGCTGAGAAGCGTTCTCAGCCGGCTTTTTCATGCGGACAGTGACGCGAGATAAGGACCGGATCGGTTGGAGGTAAGTATGGGATTCTTTTGTAAAGCGCTTCGCGGAACGGCGGAGGCGGCGGTCCACGGAGCGGGCGGCCCGGCCCGCCAGATGTTCTGGGGCGACATTTTGCTGGTGGGCTGCTGTGTTTTCTACCTGCTCTGGTGGATTCTGGCGTTCCGGCCCACAGGCGCGGTAAAAGGGATGCGGTCCGGCTGGCTGCTGATCCCGGCATTCCTTCTTGGCTGCGCCTCGGCAGTCCTGATCGTCCGGGGAGCCGTAGGGGGGAACGGCGCAAACCGCTTCTTTTCCGCCGGGACGGTCCTCCTGGCCGGCGTGGTTTCCTATGCGGCGCTGCTGCTCCTGACCCGCTTTGCCCTCCACCGCCAGGTCACAACGGAGCTTTTCCTGATCGTGGGCTGGACGGTGTTGACCGCGCTGGAGGTCAACGCGCTTTATGGCCTGGGGGCCGTGGCCCGGAGCGGCGCGGCCGTCCTGTTGGCGGCAGCTGTCATGGCGGCACTGGTGAGCATGGTCTGCTATGTGCTGTATTACGGCCTTGACGACCGGGCGGGATATGTGGACGGGATGATTCCTCTGCTTTTGGCGGGGGCTTTTATGGCAGTGCTGGCCGCCCTGATCGCCCGCTCTCTGCTCAGGGGATAAAAACGGCAGAGACTCACGGGAGAACGCCCCGGCCAAATGACGCGCCCAGGGCGGCGATATGAGCCTGTGATACTCTTTTTTGAACGATACACAGCTTTCATTGAAGAACATTATCAACAGAAAATAAAATCAATATGGGAGGATAAGCACCATGCAATTTATCATCAGGGCCTATGACGGCGAGAACATGCTGGAGAAGCGTCTGGCGGTGCGGTGCCGCCACCTGGAGAACATGGGCAAGGTGGACGGCAAGGTCATCTGCGCCGGTGGACTGCTGGACGACAGCGGAAAGATGAAGGGCTCTGTGCTGGTCATGGAGTTTGACAGCCGCGCCGGGCTGGAGCAGTACCTCGCCTCTGAACCGTACATTCTGGAGCACGTCTGGGAAAAGGTCCACGTGGAGCCCATGAACGTGGTCATCGTGAACGGGGAAAAAGTCGGGAAATAAGCCGGGCCGATACTTTTTCTTGAAAGAAAAAGTATCAAACGAAACGCCCCTCTCCGGCGGCTCAACCGGCCGCATCGGAGAGGGGCGCTTGGTTTAGGTGGCTTATGCGGTAGGGCTGTCTATCGACGCGGCCTCACGCAACAACATTGGAACAGGCCGGAAGCTCAAACCAGAACGTGCAGTGATTCCGATTGTCAACGCCG